>NZ_JACJRC010000003.1:300000-435007 GCF_014697025.1 Alkalinema sp. FACHB-956
TTGTAGGGCCACACTTGATTGCGGGGCTGGGGATGACTGGGTTGATCGCCACCTCCGCAGCCTTGGTTCCCTACATGCAGAAGGGCGCAGAATGGGCCAGAGTGTTTCACATCACCTTGAATACTGCGCTGGTGGGCTTATTTGCATGGCAAGCGGTGACCGGGATGGATATCGTCCAACGAATTATTAGTCGCATGGGTTAGTCGCATGGGCTAGAGTCGCGCAGGCTAGTCTTTTGTGGAGATCTCAATCAGAATCTCTCAAGAATTCTGTTGCAATGGCGGGGGATACTAACGGCTATCCCCCGTTTTTCATGGTTGCCTAGACGGTCTAGCCCCGTGATCTGAAATCTCATCGCTTTGTAGCGCTTTGTCGCATCAAAGCCCGATCGCTCCTGTACCCTAGAAAAGATTCCTCACTGAGACTGCGCCTGTGAACCTCAAAACGCCCTATCCCGCTGTTGATATCATCATTGAACTGATCGATCGTCCCGATCGTCCCATTATTTTGATCGAGCGGCATTATGAACCCCTGGGTTGGGCAATTCCCGGTGGTTTTATGGACTACGGCGAATCTGCAGAAACCACTGCTCGGCGGGAAGCCATGGAGGAAGTCGGTCTTGCAGTCGAACTGGTGGACTTGCTGGGTTTTTATTCCGATCCCAGCCGCGATCAACGGCAACATGTCGTCACCTTGGTTTACATTGCAACCGCCACCGGGGAACCCAAAGCCGGAGATGACGCCAAAAATTCTGCGATCGTCCCAGTCCATCAAATTCCCAAGAACCTCTGCTTCGATCACGATCTGGTTCTGCGGGATTATCTGAATTATCGCCACTACGGGATGCGCCCCCGTGTTAGTGAGTCTAGGTAAGCTATCCTGATGCGAAGAGACTGGCCGGGTAAGAGAAGCAAGGAGCATTGTTGCAAATCCCTGCCTGAGATTGTCCGCCGATCGTCCGATTTCGTCAGTCCTGGGATGCCCTGGAGCCGGATCTGCTTCGATCACCGGATGCCGCATCATGCGTAGCCACATGATTCAAGTAGTGGCAAGATACAATAAATCCAGCTAAAGTTCTCAATTGTCTGTTTTCAATCGTTCAATACTGATACGCCGCGAGGAGCATCGCACGCATGGCAAGAGTCGTTGGAATCGACCTAGGCACTACTAATTCCGTCGTCGCCGTGATGGAAGGCGGGAAACCCGTCGTCATCGCTAACGTCGAAGGCATGCGCACGACTCCTTCCGTAGTAGGCATCAGCAAGGATGGCGAACGGCTGGTCGGTCAGATGGCTCGCCGTCAAGCGGTTCTGGATCCGCAAAATACCTTCTACGGGATCAAACGCTTTGTCGGACGCAAGTACAGCGAACTGACGCCACAATCCAAGCAAGTTCCCTACACTGTGCGGCGGGACGATCGCGGCAATGTCCGCGTCAACTGTCCCCGCTTAGATAAAGATTTTGCGCCGGAGGAAATTTCCGCTATGGTGCTGCGGAAGTTGGCCGAAGAAGCTAGCCGCTACCTGGGCGAACCTGTGACAGGCGCGGTCATCACCGTCCCGGCGTACTTCAACGACTCCCAGCGGCAGGCCACCCGTGATGCGGGCCGGATTGCCGGATTGGAAGTCAAACGGATTTTGAATGAACCCACCGCTGCCTCCTTGGCCTACGGCCTCGATCGTCGCCAGAATGAACTGGTGCTGGTCTTTGACCTCGGGGGCGGTACGTTTGACGTGTCGGTGTTGGAAGTGGGCGATGGCGTCTTTGAAGTGCGATCGACCAGTGGCGATACCCAACTGGGCGGCGGCGACTTTGATATGGCGATCGTGAATTGGCTGGCCGATGAATTTCTGGAAGCGGAAGGCATTGACCTGCGCAAGGATCGGCAATCCCTACAACGGCTGACGGAAGCGGCGGAAAAGGCCAAGATCGAACTCTCCGGTGTCAACGTTACCGACATTAATCTACCCTTTATCACCGCCACCGCCGATGGCCCCAAGCACATCGAAACCCGCCTCACCCGATCGCAGTTTGAAGGACTGTGTAATGATCTACTGAGTCGGATCCGGATGCCCGTGAAGCAGGCGCTGCGGGATGCGGGACTGGGGCCGATGGACATTGACGAAGTGGTGCTCGTGGGTGGCGGAACTCGGATGCCCATGGTGCAGGATATTGTGCGGAATATTTTGGGTCGGGAACCCAATCAAAACGTTAATCCCGATGAAGTTGTGGCGATCGGGGCGGCGATTCAGGCTGGCGTCCTAGCGGGCGAACTCAAGGATATTCTGCTGCTGGATGTGACCCCCGTGTCGATCGGGCTGGAAACTGTGGGCGGCGTGATGAAAAAGCTGATCCCCCGCAACACGACCATTCCGGTACGGCGGACAGACATTTTCTCCACATCGGAAGATAATCAGACCTCCGTGGAAATCAACGTGGTTCAAGGCGAACGGGAAATGGCCAACGGCAACAAATCCCTCGGTCGCTTCAAACTCATGGGCATTCCCCCGGCTCCCCGAGGCATTCCCCAGGTGCAGGTGTCCTTTGATATTGATGCCAACGGGATTCTGCAAGTGACTGCTATGGATCGCACGACGGGTCGTGAGCAAAGTATCACGATTCAAGGAGCCTCCACCCTGGGCGAGGACGAAGTGCAAATGATGCTGCGGGATGCGGAACTATATGCCGATACCGATCGCCTGCGCAAGGAAAAGGTAGAGAAGCGCAACCGGGCTGAGGAACTGGCCTTGAAGGCAGAACGGCAACTGCGGGAAGCCACCTTGGACTTCGGTATGAATTTTGTTTCGCCCTACCGCAATCGGATTGAGCCACTGGTACAAAAGCTGCGCCAAGCCCTGAAAGATGGAGACGATCGCCTAATTGACATCACCGAAGCAGATCTGCGAGATGTGCTGTATGACCTGCGATCGGAGGTTTATGACCTCAACCAAGAGCAGGAACAGGAGGGTGGTTTCTTCAAGGCAGTGAAGGACTTCTTCCTGGACGAGGACGACGACTATTACAACGATTACAATCGCCGCGATCCCTACGATTACAATCGAGGCTCCTATAACTATGGCGGGGGCAATTATGGTGGCGGGTATAATGAACCGCCGCGATCGCTCCCCTATAGCCGCAACCCGTCCTTTGATGAGTGGACTGGCGGCGGACGCAATCGATCGACTGATAGCTACGGTTCCGCTAGCAGTTACGGCACTGGTTCAAGTAGCACAGGCGCAGGCGGATCCAGCTCAAGCAGCTATGGCAATCGGGGGGACGTGGATAGCCGCGATCGACGCGATCGGGACAGTCGAGACAGCTATGGCCGGGACAGTCGGGATAGCCGGGACAGCCGAGATGGCTATAACCGGGATGCCTATGGTCGGGATGCCTCCAATCGAAATACCTATCAAGGCTCTGATAACCGGGATTACAACAACCGAGATTACAACAGCCGAGATTACGATAATTACGATAATCCAAGCTATTCCGATCGCGGCTATGACAATCGCAACCTAGAGCGTAACCTAGATCGTGATCCGGGTCGCAATCCCGATCGCAACCCAGATCGCGGCTATCGTGATCTGTCCGATCGGGATCGTTCCCGTGACGGATATCCCGATCAGGAAACGGGTTACTATGATGCTTCGCCACGCCGCAATGATGATGCTTACGACGATCGCCGCCGATCGGCCAATTCCCGACGGCGTCCTGAAAAACCCAGTTACGAGTATGACAATTGGGATGAAGAAGATGATTGGATGTAAGCCCCATGGCTGTCTCTATCCTTCACGACTCAAGATCGTTGAAATCCTGTAATGCTGCACCTGCAAATGCTTTGCCTCGCTTGCATCAACCTGCTCTAGGTTCTTCTTGAAGCCCTTTGCCTTGGGTCTGCCCCTGACAACCACCGTTTATGCAAAACTTCCGCAACTATTACGAAATTTTGGGTGTGTCCCGTGATGCCGAAGGGGATGAAATCAAGCGTGCCTATCGACGGTTGGCGCGGCAGTATCACCCTGATTTAAATCCGGGCGATCGGGCAGCGGAGGAAAAGTTCAAGTCCGTCAACGAAGCCTACGAAGTTCTGTCCGATCCGGAACGGCGGGCCCAGTACGACAAGTTCGGCAATTTCTGGAAACAGCGGGGCTTTGCGGGAACCTCCAAGGGGTTTGGGGACTTTTTCCGACGGGATGCCAGTCCTCGTCCGGAAGAACCCGAGGTCGATTTCTCCGCCTTTAATGACTTTAATAGCTTTATCGATCAGCTGTTAAATACCCGCGAGAGTGCCAGCCGGGGCGGCAAGCCAAGCCGCGATCCCAATCGCCAACGACCGGCAGGTGGCTACGACTATTCTGGCAATCGGGGAACGATCGGGACTGAGCCATCCCAAAATCGCTTTGAACAACAAACCTTTGCAGACCCGCCCCCTCGCCGAGAAGTGGAAGAGCCCCGTCGCGCAACCGCAACCGCAGAGCCTCCCTCCCTCCGGCCCCGCCGCGATGCCGAAGCTCAGTTAACGGTACCGTTGGAAAAAGCCTACAGTGGCGGCAAAGAGCGAATTCGCCTAGAAGATGGCCGATCGCTGGAGGTGAATATGCCCACTGGAATGGTAACGGGGCAGCGGGTGCGGCTCAAAGGCCAGGGGGTGAATGGTGGGGATCTCTACCTGCGCATCGAAGTTGCCCCCCACAAGTTCTATCAACTCAATGGTGTGAATGTAAATTGCCAATTTCCGGTGACGCCTGCCGAAGCGGTGCTGGGGGGTGAAATTGAGGTACCCACCTTAGATGGGTTGGTTAAGGTCAACCTGCCTCCCGGTGTCCGCCATGGTCAACGGCTACGCCTAGCTAAAAAAGGTTATCCCGATGGCGAAGGCGATCGGGGCGATCAAATTATCGAACTCCAAATCGTGACACCGAAGGAACTGACTGACCCAGAGCGGGATTTGTACGAAAAATTGCGGCAGATCGAAAGTTTCAACCCCCGTGCAAATTTAATGTTGTAGATGGTGTTGTCAGGTGTTGGTATCTTGCCAGGGATTTACATCATGCCTAGCTACTTGACCAATGATGTCCGCAGCAATTGCATAACTTCTCTCCGCTTTGCTAGCAGTTGGCTGGGCTTAGTGGGTGAAATAGTTGCAATCGGTCTGTTGCCAGGTCTTTTACCGTCAGCTAGTTGGGCAAATTCCCTGTCGCCTGTGAAACCGCCTACACCGTCAGTTGAGCAACTGTCTGTGCAGCAACAAGTTGAAGCCGTCGCTTACCACCTAACCGGGGTCATGAGTACCACTGCCCAATCCCAGGCCAATCCCAAGGCCGTAGATGTGACCATGACCACCTGTACGATGCAGGTGGCGGGTCGATCGGCCCCCAATACCATTTACCTTTACCAGGAACAGGCTCTCTCCAAGTCGCTCCATCAACCCTATCGCCAACGATTCCTCCAACTTTCTCCCAGTCCCTATAGCCGCACGATTCGATCGCTAGCCTATAAACCGCAGCAGATCGATCGCTGGATTAACTTTTGCCAGAAAGCCAAAGCCGATCGGCAAATCCAATCCGCGGATCTGGGAGAGGCTATCTGTGCGGTTTTTCTCAAACCGATGACGGCATCGTTCGCCCGTGGGGACTTGCGCGATCGGGCAGGCTTCGATCGGGTCGAGTTTGTGGGGACAACCCCCGTTGATGGCTGTGCCACAAATGTTCGCGGGGCAACTCGGATACGGAATCAAGTGACTTTGCATTCAGCGGGTATGGATACCTGGGATCGGGGCTATGACGCCCAAGGCAAACAGGTTTGGGGGGCTCAAGGTACTGCCTATCAATACCGTTGGGTACAAAAAGGGGATCTGCAATAAGTTGAACTGTGCCAGAGCTCTACGACTGGCAATAGCTAAGCGGATCGATCGTGCCTTGTAGATTGCCACAAGTCTCTGCTGTAGATGTCCGGAATTGGGCTTGTGTCTTGAGAAATCATTAGTTGGGGGCGAATTGGAGCACTTCTTCCTGGGGAGATGGGCACAATACCAACATCGCCTTTTTTGAGGCAAAATTTTTGTGCTCTCGCGTTGTTGAATGCTCCTATGCAGCGTCTTGTGTTGCAACTGATGGAAGGGAATTGTGGATAGCGCAACATCAGAATTGATCAGCATTCTGAATCGGTTACCGATACCTGCACGAACCTGGGTGGAATCTCTATCCTGGGAAAATCGTCGCTATGTCCTATCGTTATGTCATTTGCTCTGTGCAGCTTCACCTCAAGCACAGGCCGAATTTCTGGATACCTATACGGCAGATGGTCTAATTACTAAAATTATTGAAAGCCACCACATTAAACGCAAGGTTCAATTTCATCTCAAGCGATTTCAGCGGTTAACCCTTTTAAGTGCAGATACCGTTTTAAGCGAAGATACCGTTCGGGACTACATTCGCCAGTTTTATATCCACTCGTCACAGGACTTAAGACGCCAACCCGATATTTTTCTAGAATCAGCGCTTAAGCTGGTCATCAGTAGCGAAGATAAAGACAATATTCTGAATTATATTTTGGGATTTGAAGTGATTAAAATGCTGTTTTCCATGAGTTGGTTACAGCATGAAAAACTCTACCGACTACAACACAACCAAGAAGATTTCTTTAACCAGTACATTAAACCGATTCAATATGCCCATCGGCTCAATCAAGTGATTGTCCCCAAGGATCAGAACTTATTTTTTGCACGTCGCGATTATTTCGTTCAGCGACCAACGATCTCTGAGAAGAAGTTGCTGGAACTGGCCATGGCAACCTTTACGGCGGAAGTGACGACCCAGTTTGGGTTTGCGATCGTGCGTCATCCCAACTGGCTAGCCTTTGACTACAATTACATTTTCTGTGATGAAGTCGATCCGGTTTTTGCAGACCCCAATGAGTGGCGAAATTAATGAGTGGCGAAATTAATGGCGAATTCGCTTTTGTTCCCCTCGATAGCGAATGGTTTCAGAAACGATCGCGACAATGCCAGAAACTGTAATGAGTACAACACTGAGGGCATTGATGTCCGGCTTCACTTGAGTCCGAATGCGACTAAAGATTTCCATCGGTAGTGTGTTGGTGCCGCCGCCCGCCGTGAAACTGGCAATCAGAAAATCGTCCATGCTTAGGACAAAGGCTAACAAACAGCCGGAGATAATGGCGGGTGCCAATTCGGGTAACAGGACGAGAATGAAGGCTTGGAAAGGATTGGCCCCTAAGTCTAAAGCTGCTTCTTCTAAATAGGGATTTAAATTACCAATCCGTGTGGAAACAATCAACGCAATATAAGCTAAGCAAAACACCACATGGGCTGCCACAATGGTCCCCAGGCTCAACGGAATAGATACCGCTGCTAAAAACACTAGGGTTGACACTGCGATCGCAATGTCCGGAATGATTAATGGCAAATAAGCGACATTTTGATAGAGTTGCTTGCCTGGAAAACGGTACCTGGCTAAGCCGACCGCCATTAAAGTGCCAAGGACTGCCGAAATGGCAACGGCGGCAAAGGCGACTTTTAAACTATCAAAGAGCGCATTGAGGATGCGATCGTCCTGGAAAAACTGACTGTACCAACGCAGGGTGAAACCGGCCCACTGAGAACTATTGGGCGAGTTATTAAAACTGTAAAACCCCAGGACAAAAATGGGTAGGTACATGAAGCCAAACATCAGTACCGAAAACCACATTTGCCAAACAAAATGCTTGGGCCGATCAGCCGGTTGGGTTTCAGAAAGGGCAGCCATAATCGATCTTTCAGTGGGACTGTAATTCTTCAGTGGGACTGTAATTGAGATTGTGGGATTAGGCATCCGTTGCCCGACGATCGCCATATTTAATCAATAAGGCAATGGCAACGGTCACCATAATGATCAACATCGTACTCATCGCTGAGCCCATTCCCCAGTCTGGGGTGGCTCCCAGGAACTTGTTATAGACCAGCCGTGCTGCTGTCATGCTAGAGGGTCCTCCCAGCAGTTCAGGATTCACGAAGTCGCCCAGCGCGTTGATGAACACCAATAACGAGCTTGCTGCTAATCCGGGTAATATCTGGGGCACAGTGACCCACCAGAAGGTCTGCGAAGGGGTTGCCCCCAGATCGGCTGCTGCTTCTAAAAGCCGTCGATCGAGCTTCTCCAACGAGGCATAGAGAATCAGCACCATATAGGGCAACAAGCTGTAAGTCATGCCAATAAAGACCGCTGGCATTTGATTGAGTAAATCTAACGGGGGGAGTCCTACACTCGTAAGCAAGGTATTGAGGACCCCTGTGGGGCGCAGAATACTGATCCAGGCGTAGGAGCGGAGGAGAGAAGACGTCCAGAGGGGTAAAACAAAGGCGAGGAGGAGCAAATTCTGCCAGCGCTTGGGGGCAATCACGCCCAACCAATAGGCCACTGGAAATCCTAGCAACAAGCAAAGAATCGTTGTTCCGATCGAAAACAGCAACGATCGACCAATGACCAGCAAGGTCAGGGGCTCAAACATCCGCACATAGTTAGCCAGTCCCGTTGGGATGACCAGATCTCCAGGACGGATCCCAGGAACGAAACTGAGTTCGAAGATAATTAACGTTGGTAAAACCAACAGCAGAATGAGCCACAACCCTGCGGGAAGCAACAAGACTAAGGGCTCCAACCAGCGAATCAGCCAGGGCGGATTTTTGTCTTGTTCCTTGGACTTAGTCGATGGTGTTGTAGACACGCTTACATCCTCGTTGCAATGAGATTCTGCACAATTTCCATGGTTCACCTTCTATCCAATTCTTCGGTTCGTTACCCCTTCGGGCCGTTAACCCTGCTGCAACCCCCTTCGTTATCCCCGCCCTGAGTGCTGGGTTTAGCTGCTGGTGACCTTGACCCAGGTCTGGTCATAAATCTCTGCAATGCTGCGATCGAGAAAAACCATGGCTTCACATCGGCTTAAAATTTCTGGTGGAGGATAAGCGACGGGATCGGTCTGTACCTCAGCGGGGAGTAGCTCGATCGCAGCCAAATTCGGTGTCGTTACCGCTAAACGCTTAGCGGTTTCTGCTGCCACATCTGGCTGCATGACAAAGTTGATCCATTGGTAGGCTCCTTCTGGATTCGGTGCACTTTTGGGAATCACCATTAAATCCACCCAGCGTGAACTTCCACTTTGGGGAACCACGTACTTGAGCTTGGAATTTTGCTGAAGTAAAGGTCCTGCATCGGAGGAATAGCCCATCGCCACCCACAAATCCCCCGCCAGAATCTGATCGCGCCAAGCATCCGTTGTGAAGTTCGAAAGATAGGGCTTTAACGCCAGGAGTTTTTCGCCCGCCTTTTTGACCAAGTCGGGATTCTTTTCATTGTAGGAATGGCCCATAGACTTCAAAGCAGCGCCTAGCACTTCCCGGGGATCATTCAACAACGTCATGCGGCGCTTCAATTTTTCCTTGTATTTCCAGAGATCATCCCAATCAGTAATGGCCTCAGATAATTTTTCGCTGTTGTAAATTAAACCTGTCGTTCCCCAGGCAAAGGGAATGCCGTACTGATTCCCCGGATCATTGGGAGATTGCCGCAATTGGGGCAACAAATTCCCCAGTCCTGACAGGCGCGTATGATCCAGGGGCGTAATCAGCTGCTTGTCGCGCATTTCTGGAATGATATATTCCGACGGATAAATAATACTGAAGTTTGCGCCCTTGCCAGCTTGGAGCGCTGCTAGCATGGCTTCATTAGAGTCAAAGAGTTCTGTAATTGCACGGATCCCACTAGTCGTCTGAAAGGCCTTCAGTAACTCTCGATCGGCGTACTGAGCCCAAGTGTATATGAACAACTCATTGGTTGCAGTCTGGATCAGGCCTCGGTTCTGTACATTTCCCAGTCGCCACCCACAACTCGATAAACTCCCCGAAATCATCAACCCAGAAAATCCCAGCAACGATCGCCGTAGCAATTGACGACGGGAAAGGGGGAGGGATCGATCGGACGATAGAGGGGTCATAGGAACAGCCACAACAGCAGGAATGCAAGGCTAGACGTTTCAGAGCGAGACATCGGTTTTGAGGGCTTTGATCACGATTTCTGACTCAGACATCCTTCAACCAGCCACCGACACACTCAGCATCAGGGCGCGCTAAGAATCATTGGGCAAAGCCAGCCCATCTTCTGGCCGCCAGACCGCATACAGACGAGTATTGGGTGACGGAATTTCAAAACCGTGGGGCAGCTGTACAACTAATGTTTCCCCAGAGGTTAATTGAAGTTGACAATTGACGTGGGTTCCTAGGTAGAGCAAATTCTTCAGATACCCTTCCACCCAATTGAGTCCGTCTGCGGGGGGCTGGTATTGCAATTGGATCTTTTCAGGCCGCACACTGATGACCACGGCACCGGAGGTCAAGGGCTTATTGCCTGTATCCACCGGAATCACCTTAAATTGGCGACCTTCCGTGCTGATAATCCACAGCATGGTGGGATGGGCTCCTTCAATTTTGCCCATGATTAAATTGGTATCGCCAATGAATTCAGCGACAAAGCGAGTGTTTGGACGCTCGTAGATTTGGCTGGGGGTTCCCATTTGTTCCACGCGCCCCCGATTCATGACCGCGATCCGATCGCTCAAACTCAGGGCTTCCTCTTGATCGTGGGTCACCATGACAAACGTGAGGCCCAATTCGCGATGGAGGGTTTTCAGTTCCATCTGCATCGCTTTTCGCAACTTTAGATCCAAGGCCCCCAAGGGTTCATCCAACAACAGGACGGTTGGACGATTGACCAATGCTCGTGCTAAGGCCACCCGCTGCTGCTGCCCCCCTGAAAGTTGGGAGGGAAAGCGTTTGGCCCATTCTTCCATCTTGACTAGATTGAGGGCTTCTCGGACGTGGTTTTGAATTTCCCCTTTCCCCATTTTTTTCAACCGCAGGCCGAAGGCGATATTTTCTTCTACGGTCAAATGGTTAAACAGGGCGTAACTTTGGAAAACAGTATTGACCGGACGACGATAGGGCGGAACGTCAACCATGGACTGCCCGCGCAACAAAATGTCTCCCGCCGTCGGCAATTCAAACCCCGCGATTAAGCGGAGAGTAGTCGTTTTACCACAACCGGAGGGTCCCAGAATACTAAAAAATTCTCCTCGTCGAATATTCAGGTCAATTCCCCGCACTGCGGCTTCGCCATTGAAGACCTTAAAAACTTTGCGCAGCTCAATGTCGAACCCAAGATTGAGTCCTGTTTCTGAATAGTTGTGAGGTACCGTCTGAGCCATAGGACGAATTGACCGAGAGGATAGGGTAGAGCAAGGTAGAGCGAACCACCCCAGCCTTGGGAAATCAGAGCGAAGGGGATCTCAGGAATCTACGAAGCTGTACTCGGCTGAAATTGTATCTACGCCATCTTAAGCCAGTGAGTTGGGATCCGTGCAATCTGTGAAGCATTGTGAGGACTCCGTGTGAGGACTCCGTGTCAGCCACGTGGGCTTTGAACGTTGGCTTAGGCGGATGCACCTCCTTTCCATCTTCGCATTAACTGCTAGATTCCATCGCACTCTATTTAGCTCTGGCAACAAGAATCTGCTACCTGTGATTAAGGATGCCCTATTTCTGGAAAAAATTCCCATAGTTTGGGTTCTGGCCAGAGATTGCTACACTGAATCATCTAGCTCGTTTGTTGATCCCTGCTGTTTTTCAAGAGTGCTATGGCCCTTTTGCAACCGTCTCGCTCCAATATTCGTGAGTCTGCTGCGCGACAGGTGGGTCGCCGCAATCAATCCCTAGTTTTGCTGCTGTTTGTGTCTTTACTGCTGCTGGGAGGGCTGGGGTCGCGGTTGGTTTACCTGCAACTGATGGAAGGGACGCGCAATCGTCAATTGGCAGATAACAATCGGATTCGTTTGATTCCCAGTCCCCCGGAACGGGGCAAAATTCTCGATCGCAAGGGCAAAATCATTGCTGGGTCCCGACTATCCCACTCGGTCTATGTTTGGCCATTGGCCACCAAGGAAGCCAAATGGAACCAAACCATTACGAAACTTGCGAGCATTTTAAATATTCCTGAAGCCGAAATTCGCAAGCGGGTTGATCAAGCGGAGCAAGATTCCCCCTTTCTTGTGCGGATTGCCCGAGGCATTAGCCCCCAGCAAGTGACTGCCTTGGCCGAAGCCAAGAATGAGCTGGATGGGGTTGAAGTCAATGGGGAAACGACACGGGAGTACAAGTATGGCGATCTGGCGGCCCATGTGATTGGCTATACGGGCGAACTCAACGATGAGGAGTACGAAAAGCTCAAGAAAAAGGGCTATCGGTTGGGGGATGTGGTCGGCAAGATGGGGATTGAGGCGACCTATGAAGAGATGTTGCGGGGGGAAGGGGGCGGCCAGCAAGTCGAAGTAGACGGTGCAGGTAATGTGGTGCGCATCCTGCACAATAAGCCTAGCCATGCAGGGAAGGACTTGACGCTGACCCTGGATTGGGATCTTCAGCAAGCGGCAGAAAAAATTCTGGGCAACTTTACAGGCTCGATCGTTGTAATGGATCCTCGTAATGGAGCCATTCTGGCCATGGTGAGTCGTCCAGCCTTTGACCCCAATATTTTTTCGAAACGGGTGTCTGAAGCGACTTGGAAACAACTCCAGGAAGGCAATGCTTTGCTGAACCGGGCCTTGCAGCAATATCCTCCGGCTAGCACGTTCAAAATTGTCACGACAGCAGCGGCGATCGAAAGTGGGAACTTCACGGGGGATGAGGTGTTGCCGACCTTTCCGTCACTAACGGTTGGAGGGGTGACCTTTGGGGAGTGGAACCACGCTGGGTTTGGGCCACTGGGGTTCACGGGAGCCATGGCTCACAGTAGTGATACTTTCTTCTATCAGGTGGCTCGGCGCATGGGAGGAGATCCCATTATCGATTGGTCGCGTCGCTTTGGGTTGGGCAGCAAAACGGGGGTGGACTTGGTGGATGAGGTGGATCCTGGTCTAGTTCCCGATCCTGCCTGGAAGCTGAAATATGAGAAGACTGAATGGACGATCGGGGATGCCATCAACATGTCGATCGGCCAGGGCTACCTCCTCTCAAGTCCGTTACAAGTGGCGGTGATGTTTGCGGTGGCGGCCAATGGGGGCTACAAAGTCAAGCCGCATTTGCTGAAGGATAACGAAGAGGCTAAAAACTGGCGAGAAAGCTTGAATATGAGGCCGAAAACGATCGAGATTCTCCAGCAGGGTCTACGGGAAGTGGTGACCTATGGAACGGGGAGTGATGCCCTGGGAAGCAGTGAAGTTGCGATCGCGGGCAAGAGCGGAACGGCGGAGGATTTTGGTAAAGGATCCCACACCTGGTTTGGAGCCTATGCCCCAGCGGATAAGCCGGAAATTGTCGTCGTTGCCTTTGGTGAATATTCCGGTGGTGGAGGTGGATCACTCATGGGTCCCAAGGCGCGCCAGGTGCTAGAAACCTACTTCACCCTGAAAAAGAATCCCAACGCAAAAGTGGGTGCCAATGCTCAGCCCAGTCCCACGGCTGAGGCCACACCGGAAGCGACAAGATAGGGAGAAGCGACAAGATAGGGAGCTGTTAGGCGGAGGCGCTTTCCCCCGAATCCGATCCGCCCGCAAAGACAGCATCTGAAAACATGCGATCGGGCCAAGGATGAAACGGCCAAGCATAAACAAGCAGAAGGGCGCAGAACCTGCGCCCTTCGCTCTCATGAACAAGTCATGAATCGAGGTTCGATCTTATATTCGATCTTATAGGGGATGAGCCAACAGATCGGGGAAGAAACGATTGAACTCAATCAGAATCCCTGCGGTTACTGTCAACAACAGCATGAGCAGGACAGGTGCGGTAGACAAATAACGTGCCATGAACAAGCCTCCAAAAAGCAAGATTTTAGTTGAATGACTATCGAGGAGAAACAGTGATTTCTGACTCGGCTGCAAACATCTTGCCCGTGGAGATTTCGCCGAAGGCAACTAGGGGCCAAGCAAAGCCACCCAGCATAAACTTCAGCGCCAGAGGCACATCAATGACCACTTCCTTAACTTCGGGGTTTTCGCCTTTCTTGATCGCTTGCAGATAGCTACGACCAGCCCAGCCGATCCAGCCTGCAATGTAGAGGAAGAGAATACCCGGAATAATGAAGTCACCAGCATGGGAAGGGTTATCCACAATCAAGTGGGGAAGCCCTTCTTCACCGCAGAGTAAACCTGCTTTGGTGTACTGGTCAAAACGGCGTTGAGCCGTGGGGCTAGCCGATGCTTTCATCCGCTGAGCGAAGGCAGCAGATTCACTGCAAGGAGTGAGATTATCGTAGATGGCGTGGGCGGGTGCGGTGGAAACGAAACCGAACCACAGCGCGATAGCCAAAACGAAAGCACACAATCGTCGCATGGAGTTGTTTCCCTTTAACTTAGAGATTGCAAAGTTTCTTGAACAAAAAGGATTGAACTTTTTGCGTAGGTATGAGGACTGATTGAGTTGAGTCAGGTATCCCCTACGCTTGCCCCAGAAGGGTTTAAGCTAAGAGAGAATACCAGTTCCCACCCAAAAGTTACCAGCAAATGGCAACGGTTATAGCAATTGAAACAAGTTGTGACGAAACTGCGGTAGCGATCGTTAAGAATCGTCAAGTTTTGGCCAGTGTCGTCGCCTCCCAAATCGAGACCCATCGCCAATATGGGGGGGTGGTGCCGGAGGTGGCTTCGCGCCAGCACGTGGAGGGGGTAAACCTGGCGATCGATCAAGCCCTAGAGGCTGCAAAGCTTGACTGGACTGGGATTGACGCTGTGGCAGGCACCTGTGCGCCCGGTTTGATTGGGGCGTTATTGGTGGGATTGACTGCGGCTAAAACGCTTGCTCTGGTGCATGACAAACCTTTTTTGGGGGTGCACCATCTGGAAGGCCATATCTATGCGTCCTACCTCAGTGAACCTAGCTTGCAACCGCCGTTTCTGTGCTTGTTGGTTTCCGGGGGGCACACCAGTCTGATCTACGTGAAAGACTGTGGGCAGTATGAAGTCCTGGGGCAGACGCGGGATGATGCAGCGGGGGAAGCCTTCGATAAAGTTGCGCGATTGCTCAAACTGGGCTACCCCGGTGGGCCGATTATCGATCGCCTTGCAACGGAGGGCAATCCCAAAGCGTTCCCACTCCCAGAAGGGCAGGTGTCCTTACCCCAGGGGGGCTTCCATCCCTACGATTCCAGCTTTAGTGGCCTCAAGACAGCGGTGTTGCGCCTGACGCAAAAATTAGAAGCCAGTGGGGATCCGTTGCCAATTCCCGATCTCGCGGCCAGTTTCCAGGCCACCGTTGCCCGCGCCCTAACGAAACGGGCGATCGCCTGTGCCTTGGATTATGGGCTGACGACGATCGCGGTGGGCGGAGGTGTGGCGGCCAATCGCGGCCTGCGGCAACAGTTACAGGCAGCCGCCGAACCCCACGGGATCCGCGTACTCTTTCCCCCGATGAAGTTCTGTACTGACAATGCGGCGATGATTGCCTGTGCAGCGGCAGAACATTTCGATCGGGGCCATCGATCGGCCCTTACCCTGAATGCCCAATCCCGCCTACCCATCTCGCAAGTCATGGATCTCTATCACGGACAGGACTCGTTCACTAGCCATGTTGAGTGCTCTAACGTTTAGCGTTCTAACGTTGAGTCTCTTAACGTTTAGTTCTCCAATGTGAGCTTCCATTCTCCCGTTTGGGGATTCCACAGGGGTTCATCGGTTTCTCCCACGATGAACGGCCCCCAATAGCGCTGGGATCCGTCCTGGGCAAAGGCCACTAAGATATCGCCTTTTTTCAATTGAATGGCGCGCCCCGGTAAGGCGACGACTAAACCGCGATCGCTGCCTTCTCCCGGTGCAAAATCCCAGTGGGCAGGCGGTTCATAGCGGACTGAGGCGGTGGATTTGTCCCCCGTTTTATCGCCACTCATTTTGTCTGCTTTAAATCGAAGGGCAATGCGCACAGGATGCTCTGACTGATTGCTAATGCGGAGATTGCCCCGTTGCGCTGGGGCGAGGGGGGCCGTGGCGTCTCCTGTTGCAGTTCCTGTCGAGGTTCCTGAAGTGGGGATCGTATCTGCTTTGGCAGGGTTGGACACGGATTGGATGGCTGAGGGGTCGCGGGGGGCTGAGTCTACAGGAATGACTGGAACCTGACTACCGGTCACAATTTCAGCTTCTCGATTGAGGCGTCCCAACCAAAAACTCCCAATACTCACCACTAATGCCGCACTGCCCGCGATCGCGATCGCCTGCAATAGACCCACCTTGCGCCCTTGAATTAGTTGCCCCATCACCTTTCCCCCGTGTGCTCTCTTTTAGGTATAACAAGTCATTTACGGATTTGTGGCATTAGAATTTCCTGTAAAATCATTCCTCTCTTTAAGTCTTCTCCTTAAGCAAGTTCCTATGCAAGATACTCGCCTCAATCGCCTATTTGGGAATGCCAGTGGCCAGATGGAGCAATGGTTTCGCAATCCTTGGCGGCGCATCTCCTTGCTGCTGATGTGCCTACTGCTAGGCTTCTTTTTAGGAACCGCTGTTTCTACTACCGCTGGTCAGGCAGCAGAGTATGACATCTGGGTCGCAGCCATTTTAGTTCTGCTGACCGAGTTGACGAGTCGAGCGGTTTACACTCGCAAGGCTCAATGGCGCAGAAGTTTGCTGGCAGACTGTGTCAATGGCCTCAGAATCGGCTTTACCTACAGCCTGTTTGTTGAAGCGCTTAAATTGGGCAGTTGATCCCCTAGGGAGCCTGTTTTTGGCAATTTAATGGTCTTCCTCCAGGATGCCCTGAGACGGGGATCTAGGTTTCAGATCAGTTTGCCTTCGATCGGTGCTGTAGGGTGGCTTGCCAAATCAGCCCCAGCCCAATTAAACCCAAGCCCACGAACCAAATTTGCCACTCCACCCAAAACGCCAAAAAGACGCAGGCTGCTAACCCAAACCCAGCGGTCCAGCGGGGATACTGCCGAACTGAGGCGGGTAAGCGCAATGCCGCTAGATTGGTAATAGCGTAGTAGCCCAAGACACTAAAGGCACTGAAGGACCAAGTGGTCTTTACGTTGCCTAGTAGTACTAGCAAGGCGACGATTCCCCCCATGGCTAGGACTGCAAGCGTGGGAGTGGTGCGATCGGCATTGAGTTGGGCCAGTGTGATCGGCATATCGCCCCGCCGTGCCATAGCCAGCAGCACTCGTGAAAGCCCCAGTAGGAGATTGAGTAACACTCCTAGCATGGCTGCGATCGCGCCGATCCCTAAAACCATTTCGCTTCCCCAGACCGGAAAGCGACGAGCCGCTAATGCCAACGGAGCTGCTTCTGTAATCGCGCCTTGTTGGAGTGCTTCGGCTCCAACGGTTCCTAAGCCAACCACCCCGACTGCAAAATACAACGCAAAACTTAAGCCTAGGGTCATCAAAATGGCTCTAGGAATGGTTCGTTCTGGATGCTGAACTTCTTCTCCAAGGGTGGTAATTCGAGCATATCCCGAGTAGGCGACAAACATTAAAGCACTGGCTTGTAGAATGGCCTGGATCGGTATCTCCTGAATTGTTCTACCTCCTCTATCGTAGAACATAGAGAACCCTGAAGGTAGTCCTTGACCGATCGCACTTGTACTGAACGCACTTGTACTGAACGCACCTGTACTGATCGCGCCTGTACCAATTACGACAAACCACAGTAAGGCCAAGACGCTAATCGTGAGAATGAATGTATTGAGTCGGCTCGATCGCTGGATGCCACTCAGCACCACTCCCGTGATTCCCACCACTGCGGCGAGGGCAACAATGACGAGGGTGACTGGGTTACCCCTGCCGAGCCCTAACCCATGGAGCAGATAGCCTGCAAAGCCGAGAGCTGCCGTTGCCGCAGACGCTGATTTGGCTAACAGAAATAACCAGCCAGCGGTGAAACCCAGTTGGGGATTGAGATAGCGGTATCCATACTCATAGGTGCCCCCATTGACGGGATGGCTAGCGGCCAGTTGGGCGGAATTGAGTCCGTTACAGGTAGCCACGATCGCGGCGATCGCTAAGGCGGGAAGAAGTCCGATCCCCGCAATCCCAGCGGCAAGGCCAATACTGACGAAAATTCCGGTGCCGATGATCGATCCCAGCCCCAAGGCAACTGCTTGGCTGAGGGTGATTTGTCGTTTGAGGCGTTGAGTCGTGACCATAACCGATGTCATTTCCAACGGGTAAATTTTCAACAAGTACCACTCTTAGACAGGTACAAGTCCCAATGAGTTTAAGCCCAGTTCCATTCCAGTGCGAGTTCGATCGCAAACATTGGCGTGAGCGATCGTTTACTGGTTGGGGGTATTAGGTAGGTGGGTAGCATGTTTAAGGGGTAGGTGGGTAGCATGTTTAAGGAAGTGGGGGCCAATGATCTCGCACGAAAATCTTTCTTTTTGAGGATTTTGCAAACCCTCCGGTGGTGAATCGTTGGGCAGCGGATAGAATGCTACATTCGAAATCACGATCTTGAAAAACTACGCTCGTAGTTAGGAATTCCAAGACTCAGGCATCGAATACCCGGCATCGAATACTTAGGAATTCCAAGCAATCCCAAACGACACTCTGATTCTTAGCAGTTATGGCGATACGTTCCTTTTCCGATCGACGGTGGTTAGGGTTCCTCGGACTTCGTATTCTAGGAACTTGGGGTATCACAACAGCCCTGGTGGGCGTCGGGATCGGGGTCGGATTGCCTAGAACGGTTGCCCAAACCCCACCCCCCGCTGATTTAACCGAGGGCATGCTGTCGCCCAGTTCTACGGGTGCACCGACTTCGATCGCAGATCCGGCCCAACTTCCCACCTCGATCGTGCCGATCAGACCTGCGGTTCCCTTTGGGCATTTACCTGTGGATCGGATCTGGAGTGACTCCACTTCCGTAGAACCTAGTGTTTCGACCAGCCTCCCCATGGAACAGACTCAGCCGGGGGGAATGCTGCCGACACCGGATAGCCCTCCCTTGGTTACGCCTTTGGTTACGCCCTTGGTTACGCCGGTAGTGCCTGTAAACCCTGTGCTTGTAAAACCTATTGAGGAGCCAATTCACTTAATTGTGAGGCGAGGAAAACGGCGGGTGGAAGTTTATCGGGGGGACAAGCAAGTGGCAAGTTACCCGATCGCCGTGGGGAAAGCAGGCTGGGAAACGCCAATCGGTAACTTCGCTGTGATTAGTAAAGAAGAAAATCCGATTTTCAAGAGTTTCAAAACGGGCAATGTGATTGAACCGGGGCCGGATAATCCACTGGGCGTGCGCTGGATTGGGATTTGGACGGACGGAAAAACCCAAATCGGCTTCCACGGCACCAACCAGCCCGAATTGATTGGCAAAGCCGTTTCCCATGGTTGCATTCGGATGCACAACAAGGATGTCGTGGCGTTATACCAATATGTGACCTTGGGTACCCCCGTTACTGTCAAACCTTAAGGAAAGCTGAAGATCGTCACAGAAAGCGGGTTGTTAAAAAGCCGGCAAAACTGAGAACGGAATCGACAACCTGGCGAAAATTAGTCGATCGCGCTAGCTTTTGGTGGATTTGCTGCATTTGAGCCAAATCCTCTGGTTTACACAGCACCCGGCGTTGCAGGAGGGCCAAGCGTGCTTGGGTGTAGTTGCGCATGGCCCGATCTCGCTGGGGCTGAAGTTCGACTTGTTCATCGAGATCGGCTTCCATATAACGGATATTTAGTTCGTCCAGGAAAGCTGCGGCAAGGGTGAGAAGCTGCTGGTTGGCATCTGCCATGGTACAAAATTCCTCAAAGGCGAGATTAGGTCAATCGCTGGTAGTCGGCACGCCTGTTCAGGGGGTTGGTTGTTTCAGTTTTGGGATTGCGATCGAGTCCGGGTGGCATTATTCACCTGATCGAGGACGGTGCGGGTGACATTGCTCCAGAGAGGGTCGGTTTGTAGTTCATTGAGAATGCGGGTCGATCGTTGTTTCACCCCATCATAATTCCGCCCCGTCAACGCGCTGGCATTGGTCAGGATGCGGGTAATCGCCGTATTGAGTTGATTAAGGTTTACCTCCTCATAGCGATTGGCAATTTCGATTAATTCCTTCCCGATCACCACTGCCTTCATACATTGGGCTACGGTGGTCTCCAATAAGCGTTGCTCTTCTTGCTTGACGGCTTGCCACTCTCCCATCAGTTCTCCGGCTCGATTTTCCATATCAGATTTTTGTTGGTTGAGTTGCTGGAGGGATTCTGAGCCACTGTAGGGATCCTGTTCCCGTGCTTTTAATTTGACGATTACCGTCTGATAGTCCTGCCGTAGTTTTTTCAGTTTGATGATGACGCTAGCGCGATACTGGGTCAGAATGGGGGGATTTTTGTTGAGGGCATCGGCCAAGAGGGCCATTTGTACCGTCAGGGTGCGGGCATATTCCGCCGATTTTCGGACTTCGTCCTTGCCCACGATCGTCCCCCCCTCCAACTGTTCAAAAATGGCTGCGAATCCCTCGTATTGGCTGCGCAGATCGGTGATGAAGGTATCCCATTCCGTTACCTGAGGCGGCTGATAGGGATCGATCGCGGCTTCAATCAGCCGACTATTCAACTCACTTTTAGAGTTAAGAATCCGCGTAATAAAGCTTTGCCGAATTTCTGCGGTAGACCGGGGTGGGGCTTCTAGCTCCCGTTTGTGCAGGGTGTCGATCGCGTCGATCGCTGCTAGAGATTCGTTCCGGAATTGGTTGGCCGCACTTTGCAGCGATCGGGCCTTTTCCACACTACAGCCGTTCAGGGCCAGACTCCCCACAACCACAAGCGCCAACCACTGTCGTTGTACTTGCTGAAAACTGGCTCGTAAACTGGGCCATAAACCTTGTGGCAAATCTTGTGGCAAATCTTGTGGCAAACCATTTCGTAACAGTTGTCCCATCCCCTTTCGCACAGCAGACAACCTTCCCTATGAATTTCCTTCATTATGGGTGTAATTTCTGGGGGACTGTGGAATCTTCATGGATCGTTAAGCCCCTAGCCCAGCTTCCCATGCATTCCTAATTAGTCACCCATATTTCTTCACCCATATTTCTTCACCCATATTTAGCCACCATTAGTCACCCATAACGTGCACGACTAATTCTCGGTGGTGAGCCATCTGGCGATGTTCCCAGACATAGATCCCCTGCCAAGTGCCGGTTAGGAGCCGTCCTTGGGCGATCGGAATCTGCTCTGATGTTTTGGTTAAGACGGTGCGAATGTGGGCGGGCATATCATCGGGGCCTTCGGTGCTGTGGATGTAATGACGACCCTCCGGGACGAGCTTGGCTAGGAAATTTTCTAAGTCAACTAAGACATCAGGATCCGCATTTTCTTGAATAATTAAACTTGCGGAGGTGTGGCGCAAAAACAGATGGCATAACCCCGTCTGAATCCCGGATTCGGCAACGATCGCCTGAATCTGAGCGGTGATTTTTTGGAGGGATTTGCCTCGGGTGCGAATCGTGAGAATTTTTTGGTAGTGGGCCATGGCGATCGGGCTGCAACAGCTCAAGTTACAATCAGCACCTCTTGGGATAAAAATTGCGCTGACGTTATCCATTCTCTGTTAATTTAGAGCGTGTTTCTGTTGAGATCTTTTTTCAGCCCCTAGCTTTCAGACCCTAACATGACCTACTGTTTAGGCATTTTGACTTCCGGCGGCCTCGTGATGGCAGCAGACTCGCGCACAAATGCGGGTGTAGACTACATTTCCACCCATCAAAAGCTGCATGACTTTTCCCTGCCGGGGGAGCGGGTCATCCTGCTGTGTACATCTGGTAATCTCTCCGTTACTCAGGCGGTGATTACGTTGCTGCGTCGGGATCTGAAAGCGAGGGAAGATGTCAATCTCCAGACGTTGCCGACACTGTATGAAGTGGCTCGTTATATCGGCAGCAAAATGCGGCTGATTCAGGAGCAGGATCGGCCTTGGCTGCAAAAGGATGGGATTGATGCGAGTTGTAGTTTCCTCCTGGGCGGGCAAATTCGGGGGGAAGATCCGGAACTCTATTTGATTTACAGCCAAGGGAACTGTATTCAAGCCTCACGGGAAACGCCCTTTTTGCAGATTGGAGAGGCGAAATATGGTAAACCGATTCTCGATCGCGTGCTGACTTCCACAACCCCCCTGGAAGATGCGGCGAAATGTGCGCTGCTGTCGATCGACTCCACCATGAAATCCAATATTTCCGTTGGCCCGCCCATCCATTTGGTGATGTACGAAGCCAATACCTACAAAATCCACTACGAACTGCGGTTGGCAGCCAATGCTTCCTACCTCGTGCAAATCCGTAACCAGTGGGAAGCCTGCCTGAAGGATGCCTTCGATCGGATGCCCAACGTGGATTGGGAGCACTATTTAGACCCCGATCTGCCCGAAGACGTTCTAGCCGAGCAAAGTTAAATTAGCCGAGCCAAGTTAGACTAGCCAAGCCAAGTTAAAGCCTGCTATTGCCTTAAAGCTGGCTATTGGTCAGAAACGTGAATCTTCAACTGGTAGGATAGCTCAGACTGCGCGCCCCCGAAGCAGTGTACCCGTCCTGCTACAGGCGCGGTATGGCCAGGAATGGCACTGGCCACTAACGCAATATGCCGATCGCCCACGACGAGGCCATGGGTTGGATCGTAGCCACGCCAGCCAGCACCGGGTAGATAGACTTCCACCCAGGCATGGAGATGGCGATCGTTGGAATCCGGATCCCCTTCCTGGTAGCCACTAACAAAGCGGGTTGCCAAGCCCACCGATCGGCAAACTTCCATAAACAGCACCGCAAAATCTCGGCAGGAACCCTTCTTGTCCCGCCAAGTCACGCCTGCCGCAAAGGGATGCCCCGTTTCGCGAATGGTGTACTGACATTCGGTATAAATTCGCTGATTCAGTTGATGCAGGAACTCGGTGATATTGCCATTGGCTGCCTGATCCACTTCCTGTGCGAGTTCCACCGCCACGGGATCGAGACTGGCTTGTCCCTCAGCGCGGCCTAGGTACGGTTGCAATTGGCTCCAAAGGGATTTGGGATAGTCAAACGGCAGTTCGATCGCCCAGGGCTCTAGCAAGTAAACAAAGGGATTGGCCTGATGGGTTTCAACGTGGGACTGGGTAGCGATCGTCAATTGTTCGACCGATTGACTGGGATCGAACCAGACTTTCAGCAGCGCGTTTCCGTCCAAATCGCTCAAGGCAGAGACGGCCTGGGGTTCCGGTGTGACGGTTACGCTAAAGTCGTGCAGCGTTTGCCATCCGTCCGATCGGGGTCGTAATCGCAGCAGATGGGGCTGTAAGGTAACCGGCTTACTGTACTGGTAAACCGTAGTGTGGAAAATTCTGTAGTGCACGGCGTTTGGGAGAGAACGTTGTGTTAGAGCGATCGCTTACGTGCTGATTTACATGGGTTGTAACGCAAAAAACGTTTCGTAAATGCTAGTGTCCACCGCATTGGTGCGCGATTGAATGCTATCTAGAAATTCATGTAAGCCACTATCAATCACTTCGTCAATCACCAGGTAATCCAGGTCTGCCCGCAGTTTGCCGAGGGTCCGCTCCACGGGACTGTTCCAGGTGCCGCGTGGGGTTCCGGTAATCTCCTGAAGCGATCGCTCGGCCTGTTGCACACAATAGCGAATCGATCGAGGAAAGTCGCGATCGAGTAGCAGAAACTCTGCCACGGAGGTCGGGGTGATCCGGTGGGCACCGCGCTTGCGATACATTTCATAGGCACTGGCTGATTTGAGCAAGGCCATCCACTGCAACTCATCCAAGGCCGAACCCACATCCCGCACCGATGGCAGCAGAATGAAATATTTCACATCCAAAATCCGCGAAGTTTTGTCTGCCCGTTCCAGGAATCGGCCAATTTGCCCAAAATGCCAGCCTTCGTTATGGGTCATGGTGGCATCGGCAATCCCGATAAATAAATGACTGGCTGACTTCACTTCCTCAAAAAAGGCAAACCAGTCTCCCATCGATCCCGCCTTGGCGGTGTCCTGCACTAAGTGATAGAAGGCGTTGATCTGCTGCCACATTTCCGAAGAAATAATTTCGCGCACCGATCGGGCATTTTCCCGCGCGAGTTGCAAGCAAGACAAAATCGAGTTGGAATATTCGCGATCAAACGTCAAAAACTGGATCACGTTTTCTTCCGTCGCTTCGCCATAGCGTTCCCGAAATAACTTGGCATCTCCTGTTGTTGCAATGACGGGATCCCACTGCTGGGTCATCCCTGCGGGTGAATCGAGCAATAGGTTGAGATTCACTTCAACAAACCGTGCAATATTTTCTGCCCGTTCAATGTAGCGATTGAGCCAGTAAATCGAATTTGCAACGCGACTTAACATAGGACTGAACTAGCGAATGAAATGAATGGAACGATCGAGCCAATCAACGGTTATCAAACCCACTCAAGGCTGATTTCACCCAGAAAAATGCAGCGAGTGAGTAATTGCAATTGCGAGATCCCAGCCTGGGCCACCCCCTAAACCTGAGATACCCCCTAAACCTGAGCCACCCCCTAAACCTGAGCCAAACAAGCCTACCAAAAGGACACAAGAGCAGTTTGCAAGAGCGCCTCTAAGATTTTGCAAGAGCGCCTCTAAGATAGTGTAGGGGGTGGGTTCCCGATCGGGCGGAAAAATTGCTTTAATTAAATAAAATTAATAAAGCAGATTGACTCCCGTTTCCCTCGTTCGATCGGCGTTGTGTTGGACTGGTTTTGAGGCTCTAATCGCAGACGACCCAAGTATCCTTGCTGCCGCCCCCCTGGGAGGAATTGACGACTAGAGAGCCTTTCTTCAGGGCAACGCGGGTGAGGCCGCCCGGATTCACGTAAATCTCTTTGCCGTAGAGAATGTAGGGCCGCAGATCCACATGACACCCCTCAAATTGGTCTCCCATCAACGTGGGCACCCTAGATAGGTTCAGGGTGGGTTGGGCAATGTAATTGCGGGGATTGGCTTTAATTTTTTCAGCAAAGGCTTCCCGTTCTGCGGGGGTGGCATGGGGGCCGACTAGCATTCCATATCCACCGGATTCGTTAGCTGCTTTCACCACCAGTTTGTCTAAGTTCGCCAGCACATGGTCTTGCTGTTTGGGTTCCCAGCACAGGTAGGTCGGGACGTTGGACAAAATGGGGTCTTCATTGAGGTAGTAGCGGATCATGTCCGGTACGAATGCATAGATGACCTTGTCATCTGCCACACCCGTCCCCAAGGCATTGGCCAACCCTAGGCGACCATGGCGATAGACCTCCATCAGCCCCGGCACTCCCAGCATCGACTCTGGTCGGAATGCTTGGGGATCGATAAAATCATCATCCAAACGCCGATACAGCACATCCACACGCTTCAATCCCTTGGTGGTGCGCATTTGCAGGTAGCCATCCGCCACGACGAGATCCCGGCCTTCAACCAGTTCCACCCCCATTTGCTGGGCTAGGAAGGAATGCTCAAAGTAGGCTGAGTTATAACTTCCAGGCGTGAGCAGTGCGACAGTGGGATCAGGTAAATGCTCTGGAACCAAGTTAAACAAGGTTTCCAGCAGTTGGCCAGGATATTCCTCAACAGGACAGATTTTCATCTTTTCAAACACCTGGGGAAAGGTGCTCTTCATCACCCGGCGATTTTCCAAGACATAGGACACCCCAGAAGGGCAGCGCAGATTATCTTCCAAAACGAACCACTGCCCATCCCGATCGCGAACGAGATCCGTCCCTGTAATGTGACACCAAATGCCAGCAGGTGGTTTAACGCCCATACAAACAGGATGAAAGCCACTGGCAGATTCAATTAACTCCCGAGGAATGATGCCATCGTAAATAATTTTTTGATCGCTGTAAACATCTTGCAAAAAGCAGTTGAGAGCATAAATCCGTTGTTTTAATCCCCGTTCTAGAAAATTCCATTCCTCCATGGCAATGATGCGAGGAATCATATCAAAGGGAAAAATGCGTTCGGTACCCTGGTTATCGCTGTAGACGTTAAAAGTAACGCCCATTTTAAACAACGTGATTTGGGCGGCGGTTTGGCGTCTTTGGAGTTCTGCCATGGGGAGGGAGTCAATCCGCTGAATCAGCGGAAGGGCTTCCGATCGGGGTTGCCCCTTGGCAACGAATAATTCATCATAAAAATCGCCTGGATCGTAATCTTCAAATTTCACAGCGGTAGACCAAAAGCGTGATGGTGAAAGGTGTGAATGGGGGAAGACCAATTGGTTAAGCCAATCGGTACAGTGAATCAACTCATGGGGCTAATTAAACTCATGGGGCTAATTAATTGCCGCAGTAAACTTAATTGGCGTAGCAAACTGCAAGACAGTTAGGGGAATGTGTGAAACTCAGTGAGATGGGTCTGCCAACTATTTATTGATATAGTGTCAGCAAGCACTGACATTCTGTAACGGGTTTGACGAACTTGATTTATGCCTTAAACCAGAAATAATCGCTAGTCATAAAGCTCAACAAATGCAAAGCCCAACATAAAGTTAATTCAATAGAAAATTCATCCAATGGACTCTTAGGTCGATCGCGACGTTTCTGCCGAACGGCACTCCTGACTGAGATTCTCACTTCCAATACTGATTTAGAGATTGAACTTAGAGATTTAACTTAGAGATTAAACTGAGAGACCGAACTGAGAAATTAAACTGAGAGATTGATACTGACTGAGATCCTGAAAGACTTAAACATCAGTTCTATATATTCCCCATCTGGCCCATTCTCGCTCACCTGATGGCAAGGTCAGCGTCATTTTCCAAAGCTTGCTGCGATTCTGGGGAAGATTTTTCCTGAAAGGCGAGAAATCTTGGGATAAGAGAAGGGTATTTGTCACACCCTGGTTTCGATGAGTGATTTGTGTTTATTGGCAATCAGCCTAAGCCAAGCACCCGGCCAGCGCACCGATCGCCCGATCGTGCCGCCCTCCAGCCACTTGCAGGCGTCTCGCCCCGCTTCCCGGTCAACTTCCCCGAAAAAAGTGGTTGCTCAGCCTAGGGTACAGCAAGAGTTGGCCCCACAGCCCGAGTTTTCACGATCGCCGGATGTTCCGATGAAATCCCCTGCGGCTCTGCCCTCCAAGGCGACACCCAACCAACCAGCCGGGGCCAAACTGAAAACGCTGCCCCTAAAAACGGCGTCACGGCAACCGGCAGGCTCAAAAACAACATCGCCCAAAATTGCGATCGCGACGACGACGCAGGCACGGCTTTCGCCCCGATCGGGGATCCAACTGTATCACCAACGCTTGACCTCCCTCCGCCATGGCCGACTTTATACCCGGTTACCCGTGGATAGCTTTTATGACGTGTGGCGATCGGCCCAGGGTCAACCAACCTATCAACAATGGCGTAGGTTGCTGGCACTGGAAGCACGGGCGGTGTCTCGACGGCAGACCCCTCGGCAGCAGACCCCTCGGCAGCAGACCCCTCGGCAGCAGAATACTCGGCGAGTCATGGTGATGGTAGGGGATTCCCTCAGCCAGTGGTACCCCAGCGATTATTTGCCTAGCCAGGATATTTGGCTGAACCAGGGCATTTCCGGTGATACGACGCGGGGAATTTTGCAACGGCTAGATGATTTTTCCACGGCGCGACCCGATCGAATTTACGTCATGGCGGGGGTAAATGACGTAAAACGGGGAGCCAGCGATCGGGAAATTCTGCAAAATCTGTCGAAGATCATCACCCGGTTACAACGTCACCATCCCCAAGCGGAGATCATCGTGCAGTCCATTTTGCCGACCCGCTCCCCAATGATCCCCAACGATCGCATCGAAGTCCTGAATCAACACTTAGCCCAACTCACCGCGCAACAGGGAGTTGCCTTTTTGGATCTCTACAGTCAATTTGTCGATCGGGATGGTTACCTTCAGCAACGGTTGAGTACCGATGGCATTCACCTCAACTTGCAAGGCTACCAGGTTTGGCAAACTGCCTTAAGCCAAGCCGAACCCGCGATCGTGTCCCTCAGCAGCCCTATCAGTAACCCCGCTCGTAAACCGCCAGCCAAGGGATGAGCCTCGTGGTTTGAGCGTGCTGCCGAGCCAATAGAACGAAACTAAAACCATCAGCCGCAAAGTTACAATGTAATTTTGTATTACACTATCAATATCTCGTATTACAATAGAAACAGCCTGCGATCGCAATGACCCATTGCCAGCAGGTTGCTTTTGTATTTGGGGACATCTTCTACCTGTACAAGTTGCTTGGTACAAGTTGCTTGGTACAAGTTTTACTTAGTACAAGTTACTTAGTACGGGTTGCTGTACGAGACCCCCCCAGCCTTGAAGTTCACCATGAAATCTAAACGAGTAGTCGAGCCATGAAATTTTCTCCGAATGTTGACCGCATCATTATTTTCGATACCACTTTGCGGGATGGCGAACAGTCTCCCGGCGCTACGATGAACGTGGACGAAAAACTAGCGATCGCGCGTCAACTGGCTCGACTTGGCGTGGACGTGATTGAAGCGGGATTTGCCTTTGCCAGTCCGGGGGACTTTGAAGCGGTTAACAAAATTGCCCAAGCGATCGGGACCGAAGATGGCCCCGTGATTTGTAGCCTCGCCCGCGCCACCCAAGGGGATATTAAGGCCGCTGCGGAAGCGATCGCCCCGGCTTGTCACCGTCGGATTCACACCTTCATTGCCACCTCCGATATTCACCTGCAATACAAATTGCGCAAAACCCGCCAGGAAGTCTTGGAAATTGCGCCGGAAATGGTGGCCTATGCCAAGTCCTTTGTGGATGATGTGGAATTTTCTCCAGAAGATGCGGGTCGATCGGATCCTGAGTTTCTCTATCCTGTGCTGGAAGCGGTGATCGATGCCGGTGCCACGACGATTAATATTCCCGACACCGTGGGTTATACCACTCCGGCGGAATTTGGGGCGTTGATTAAAGGGATTAAGGAAAACGTCCGCAACATCGATCGGGCGATCATTTCCGTCCACGGTCACAACGACCTCGGCTTAGCCGTCGCGAATTTCCTGGAAGCAGTGAAAAACGGGGCGCGTCAGTTGGAATGCACGATTAACGGCATCGGCGAACGGGCGGGTAATGCCGCCTTGGAAGAACTGGTCATGGCGTTGCATGTGCGGCGGCAGTATTTCAACCCCTTCCTGGGGCGTCCGGTGGATTCCGAAGCCTCCCTAACCAATATCAATACCCGCGAAATCTACAAGACCTCCCGTTTGGTCTCCAATACCACCGGGATGTTTGTGCAGCCGAATAAGGCGATCGTAGGGGCTAATGCCTTTGCCCACGAATCCGGCATCCACCAAGACGGCGTCCTGAAAAACAAGCTGACCTATGAAATCATGGATGCTCAGTTAATCGGTTTGACGGATAACCAAATCGTTCTGGGCAAACACTCTGGCCGCAACGCCTTCCGGACTCGCTTGAGCGAACTGGGGTACGAATTGGCGGATCAAGAGTTGAATAAAGCCTTTGTCCGCTTCAAGGAACTGGCGGATAAGAAGAAAGAAATTACCGATTGGGATCTGGAGTCGATCGTCAATGACGAAACCCAACAGCCCCCGGAAATGTTCCGTCTGGAAATGGTGCAGGTGTCCTGTGGTAGCAATGCCCAACCCACCGCAACGGTGAAAGTCCGTAACCCCGATGGGACGGAACTGATGGATGCAGCGACGGGGACTGGCCCGGTGGACGCGGTGTATAAGGCGATCAATCGGGTCGTGAATGTGCCGAATCAGTTGATTGAGTTCTCAGTGCAATCGGTGACGGCAGGCATTGACGCGATCGGGGAAGTGACCATTCGCCTGAAGTACGAAGATCGCATCTTCTCCGGTCGATCGGCCAATACGGATATCATTGTGGCGTCGGCTCAGGCGTATATGAATGCTCTGAATCGGCTGTACAGTGTCTTGCAAACAGGAGACATGCACAAAACCAATGCCCAACGGGAAGCGGGTCTAGAAGCGGCTAGCGTTTAGTTCCGTGAGTCGGGCTGTGGTGAGAAACGCCTTGATTCTGCCATGCTCTCATTGATCGATCGCCCCTTAGATGATCTCTAGGGGGTATTCTTTTGTTGGGAAGTAGTCCCATCCCGGCATAATAAAGCAAGGTTTTGCCACCCTTGTCCCGTAATCCCTATTTCGCAATCCCCATTTCGCAATCCCCATTTCGCAACCACCATGCAAGACGATCTTCTCCAGCGCGAACAGCAATTCCACGACCAATGGGCTAGCACGATCGATGTGGATGGCATCCGGGTCGCGGACTACTTTGAAGCCTGTACTGCTCCGGAAAATCGCTTTATTCTGAAGCATTTGGGCGACGTGCGCGGGAAGTTACTTCTGGATCTGGGCTGTGGGGCAGGGGAAAACAGCGTTTATTTTGCCAACCTGGGCGCACGCTGTGTCGCGTCAGATTATTCCCCCGGTATGGTGGAAGTGGCGCTGAAGCTAGCTGAGAAGAATGGGGTGCAGGTGGAGGGTCGGGTGATTAATGCCATGGCGATCGACTACCCCGACAATACGTTTGACATTGTCTACGCCGCGAACCTGTTGCACCACATTCCCGATCCCCTACAAACCATTCGGGAAGTCCACCGTGTTCTGAAACCGGGGGGCAAGATGTGTTTTTGGGATCCCCTGAGACACAATCCGGTGATTAATGTCTATCGCAAAATCGCTACGGAAGTGCGAACGGAAGATGAAATGCCATTGCATATCAATATCGTGCGCGAGGTACGTCAACTCTTTTCGACCACAAAGTTTGATACCTTTTGGATCGCGACGCTGTGGATCTTTTTGCAGTTTTACCTGATTGAAAAAGTCAATCCCAACCAAGAGCGCTATTGGAAGAAGATTATCATCGAGCAGGATCGCCTCAAGCCCACCTATAGCTTCTTGGAGCGTCTAGATAGGTTTATTAAGAAGCTACCTTTGATGAAACGGATGGCTTGGAATATTGCTGTTGTGGCTACTAAATAATGGCTGCTCAATCACTCATGAGTAGTTACTAATTTAATAGCTACTAGTTGGCTCCACTTTAATAGCTACTAGTTAGCTCCACAATGTTCTGTTTTTGCTCTGTTATGACCTATGCCGAAACTGCCTTGGAAAACGATCGCAACTTACCTCTTGCTCAGTACGATCGCGCTCTTGATGCTAATTCCCCTGATCTGGTTGATTAGCACTGCGCTTAAATCCCCCACAGAAGATCTGTTCCAATTTCCACCGCAGTTTATCCCCCAACAGCCGACCCTGAGCAACTTCATTAAAGCCTGGAATGTTGATCCTAATACGCCCTTTAGTCGCTATTTTGTCAACAGCATCATTGTCTCGGTCTTAACCGTAGGATTGAACTTACTGTTCTGTTCCCTGGCGGCTTACCCCTTAGCTCGATTAACCTTTAAGGGGCAGAAGGAAATCTTTGCAGCGATCGTCGCCACGATTCTCATTCCATTTCAGATTGTGATGATTCCGCTGTTTGTTCTATCGAATCAACTGCACTTGCAAAATACCTATTTGGGCATTATTTTCCCTTCGATCGCCTCTGCCTTTGGAATTTTTCTATTGCGGCAGGCATTTCAAGGGGTGCCAAAGGAATTGGAGGAAGCGGCTAGAATGGACGGCTGCTCAGAATTGGGCATCTGGTGGAATGTTATGTTGCCCTCGGTGCGGCCCGCCTTAACGACCCTCGCAATTTTTGTCTTCATTGGAGCTTGGGGCGATTTCCTTTGGCCGTTAATCATTACCGATCGACCAGAAATGGCCACTTTACCGTTAGGCGTGGCTAAGTTGAATGGACTCACCGACAGCGATTTCCGCCTCATTGCAGCAGGATCGGTACTCTCGATCGCGCCCATTTTGGCGTTCTTCTTGGTAATGCAGAAATATATCGTACCAACCGATGCAGGTAGTGGCGTCAAAGGCTAGTCTTCTCGAATGCCCAAAGCCATCTGCACAATAAAGGGATTTCCACCGTCTTGATGGTAGCGATCGGCCCACTGGCGGATAATTTCGTCCAGTTCTTCCAACGCTCGATCAACTTTTTCCGGCGGAATATCCAATGCTTCTAACACTCGCATATACCGAGGTTGACGATCGGCCCAACCCTTTAATAACCGGAAGAAACGCGCTGTATCTTCCACCATGACATAGGTTCTTTCTTCCTCGTCATCGGGGGAATAGGACGCGCGGGTCAGTGCATAGAAAGGCATTCCCCAAGGAGACTCAATGCGGGTCACAGTACCGGAATAGAGTAAACGCCGCTTGATATGTTCTGCCAAGGCTTCACTCAAGGGCATCCGCTGTTCCCGAGGGAGTTCTTCCTGCGATCGGGAATGAAGATATTCGATTAATTCTAAAAACTGAAAGGAGTTGATCAGTTGCGCATCCGGCAAATGGGGCGGTAATTTTTGCTCTAGATGTTTCTTCTCATCGGAGGTCAGACTGCTGGACGAAATCCGCGATCGACCGGGCTGCCAAGGAAAGTTCTCCATCCAGACGTAGGGCAACTGGATCAGGTAGCGAGGTTCCTGGGAACCCAGCATTTTTAGAAGCTTGCCTTCTGTCAAGGCTTGACCGACTTCCTCTACGATCGCTTTAACTCGCTTTGGCTCAATATGATGCAAATGCCCCGTCATCCGGAGATTGCCATCTTGTTCCAAGTAAGTCATGTAGATCGCACATTTGGCCGCTGTTGCCGCAGCATCCAAAAATGCCCCGTGACGATGGCCGCCGGTTCGCATCGCACTGAATGCTAGGTACAGCATGATCTGATCCATCGCACTTGGACTAAGTAGTTTGATCAGATCGAGGTCTTTAGTCATAGGTCAGCATCTACAACGTAACAGATTTATCAGGTGAACCAATCGAGTCAAAGCGTCCATCCATCATCCTGGACAGATAATGGACAAACTATAACACCGATCTTGTAATCCGTAGAATTACAACAAGTCTCAACTTATACTAGCAACTGTTTGGGGATCCCATCGCTGATTTTGATGGGGACTTTATACCGCTGCTATCAGGGTATCCACTTAGCATACCCATTCATGTCCGGTTCATAACATTTTCTAGATTGATTGCTTAAAAACCGGGATCTGAACTGGGTAAAGTGAGTGCTCGATCGGTCTGGATGAAAGCGTAGTGCCCCCTGATTGGAAAGTACATCGCCCCTGATGGTTCTTGGCGGCCACTGGTTTGCCGCCTACGATTCGCCTACGAGTCACCTACTAATGTAGGTAACCCATTGTAGCCAACCCGTTATAACCAACCCGTTATAGCTAACCTGTAACAGCCAACCTGTAACAGCTAATCCGTTAATAAACTACTTGATCAAACAACTATATCCATTGCCTCCGGTCAAGCAACCTGAGATCAAAAAGCCAAGAAATTCAGGGCTGTTAATCATAAAACTTGTGCGAAATCGTCAAACTCGTTGCATGACAGGATTGAGGGCAACGATCGCGATCGATAATAAGGAAAACTCTAATTCGCTGACGGATGTAATTGACCGACGGATGCAATTTGTTCAGTTGTTCTCAATGCAAAAACTTGTTGCAGCCTGAGCCTGAAAACCTGGGTGCCGAGAGATGTCTAGAACGCTTTTCTAGAACGCTATTCGGTTGCGGTTATTGTTGAGAAGTCACCTAGGTCAACGGGCAATCCTAATAAATAGGCGACAAAGTGGCGACAAAGTAATGAGGCAACTTTGTGATTAGGCGACAAGGTGACTAGGCGACTTCCACTCGACCGCTTCCACGATGGGCGATTTCTACCCGACCACTGCCGCGATAACCGGGAGCTTCAATGCGTCCACTGCCACGATGGGCAATTTCTACCCGACCACTGCCCCGATAACTGGGAGGGTCAACACGACCACTACCCCGATGGGCGACTTCTACCCGACCGCTCCCACGATAACCGGGAGCTTCGATGCGTCCACTGCCACGATAGGCGACGTTTTCTACCCGACCGCTTCCACGATAGGCAAGAATGTTGTTAGAATCTGAGATCTCTACAGCAGTCATTGTCCCGGTCAGCACAGTTGCAGTGATTAGAAGGACACCGGTTAGTCCGAGCAAGAATTGAGAGCGCATAAGCTTGGTCTATCTTGGTATGTATCTAATCACTCATACAAAGTCTCCGTAGACAGATCAGGAAAAGATTGTAGAAATGATGAATAATTTCTGCTTCGATCGTCCTTGAGATTTAGTTTATATTTTTATTTTTGCAGAGAAGTGTCTCTAAAGTTACATTGCTGGTTCGATCTCTCGTACCCGAATCCATTGCCCAGCAAGGTTTTTGTTGCCCCAGACTTGCAGGGATTGGCCTGAGACCCATTGAGTCAAGAGAATGTTAACTTCCGGGAGCAGTGTGACGAGTTGATAATCGTGATCTCCGACTTGTAGATGGTAGGTGTGGGCTCCGCTCTGCGTGAAAATACCGACCCAGGACTCACATTTGCCACGATCGAGGGGTAAGGGCTTGGCCGGGGCATAGCCGTTATTGGGATAGGCGTCAGGATGATCGAGATAATAGGTTTGCCAGGTCAGCCAATCGGGATGCTGTAGCGGGACATTAAAGAGGGGGATGACAGCGGCAGGGGCTTGGGTGTCGGTTAGTAGAGCGTTTTGTAACGTCCGGATGGGTAGGTGTCTCGGTGCACAATCCAGTTCTACGCACAATGCGGCGGCCATGCCTGCGGCTTGTCCAATGCCGAGTACTAAAGGTTGCAGGCGAGTGGCTCCGTTAGCCATGTGGGTCACGGAAATATTTTTTTCGCAGGCGAGAAAACCGTCGATCGATCGGGGAACTAAGGCCCCGTAGGGAATGGTGAAGGGGGTACCTGTCCAGCGTCCACCCCATTGGATGGATTTGGGCTGGAGGGGGATATCACCGCTGGGATAGTGATGGTCATTGGCGTAGTTGCCGAACGCGATGGCGGTACAGAGACTATCTACATTGGCGCAGCCTTCGGCACAGACTTGCATTGGTAAAGCGGCAACTTGGCCGCGGGCGATCGGTAAGATATCCTGCTCGCATACCGTTACGATCCCTTGGAGCCGCCGACTTTCCCGAAAATAGGGGTGGAGGGCAAAGGCAGAATTTGTGATTGGCAGGGTTGAGAACGATCGCCCTTGGGGGAACATGCCTTCTGCTAACCCATAGCGTTGACCTAAGGTTTGCTGAATAAAGTAGGCAAAGGCCCAACTATGCTCGTAGGCTGCTTGGAAAAAGGCTTGGCGATCGCTCGCACTGCCTAGAAGCCGCTCCAACCCTTCCCCGTAGTCATTGCCGTGAATCGGCCAATTCATCATGAAGCGATTTCCCGGCAGGCGACCGTAGTTCAAAAACTTTTCGCCGCCGTACTGGTCCCACGCTTGGTCAAAGGGGGCTGGATTGTAGTTGGGCGGGATGGGAATCACTGGAGCGACTTGGTTTTCTCCATAGTCCTGCATCACCACGACCCAGGTGGGGGCTTGTACTGGATAGCGCTGCATCCAATCGGCCATTTCTGCGGGGGCACTGGGTTCCTGGAATTCCGCTTGCAGTTCCCAGCCCCAGCGATGGGGAATGGTGCCCAAGGAGAGTAAGTCGCCTAATTCCGTACCGTCGATCGTGATTTGTGCGGTGATTTGATAGTCCTGAAATTGCACGCCAGTAATGCGATCGTCGGTTCGCAGTACCGCGATCGGAGTTTGTCCGGTAATCCAAGTTAAGTTGGGCAGTGCCTTAACCCAATCGGCAAAAATGGCTGCCCCGATGCGGGGCTCGTAGGTGAAAAAACTAACCCAGGCATGATCCAAGCCTTCCGGTTGCCGTGTGTGCAATTCCCGCAGAAATTGTCCCCAAATTCCGGTTTGCCAAGCCTGTAACTCGTTGCCATCGGGGGCAGTGACGCCTGCACTGGTCAGCATTCCCCCCAACCACTCAAATTCGCTGACCAGGATCACCTGGGCTCCCCGACGGGCGGCTTGAATGGCGGCAGCGGTTCCCCCCGTTCCTCCACCGACCACGAGAATTTGAGTCTGCAATGTTTTCATAGGTAATGCTATGTGCGATTTATGAATGCTCGACAGATTAACTATGCTCGACTTAACTATGCTCGACTTAACTATGCTCGACTTAACTATGCTCGACTTAGCTATGCTCGACAAAGGGCGTTCCCCAAAAAGTCCAGTTTTCTTTGTTGAAGGGCGATCGCCATTTGTAGATTAACGTAGACTCCATCTTCTGGCGCGATCGGGTGTCCTGGGGGGCATCCTGCCAAAAGGCGATGCCTAATTGGGTGGGTAAATTATTGTTGTAATGGGATTGCTGATAGTGAAGTAAATAGCGTTTGCAATCATGTTCACCTTTCCAACGCTGGTTAGATTTCACGGTTTCACCAACGTACAACAGAATTGGCAACGTGTAGTCAAAGACAAAATATAATGCTGAAACCCCTGCATCCTCTGCTTTCCAACGCCAGAATTGGGTATTTTGTTGGGGCAGTTTGAAGGGATTCAGGCCATCGGGATCGATCGTTGGAACGGATTCTACGGATTCTGTGGGTAAGCCGAAATCAAAGAGACTGCCTTGGGCGATCGCGGGTGCAATTTCGACGGATTGTTGATGATCCAGAATGCGCTGTTTCCAAGCCGTTAATGTGGCTGTATCCATTTCGAGGGACTGCGATCGCTGGGTTCCGTAGGTGCCTGCCAATTCCTTCGCGGAGAACAGGGAGGGTTGCTCGATCTGCGGTGTGGGAGGCTGGGAAAAAGCGGGATGCGGTGAAGCTGTATTGTTTGCATTTTGCGAAGTGCGGTACTTAGGCATCGATCGCGTTCCTCCCTGTCAGCGCAATGAATCGCAGTCAGGATAGCATAGAGAGAACCCCTTGCCCATGACTTTGCTATCCCTGAAATGACTGATTTACTGCCTGATTTATTTGTAGGTATTCTGAATCATCCCGGTTGGATTGTTGCGATCGCCGGAATTTTGCATCTTATGATCGGAACCGTTGCTGCTGCGATCGCGGTACAGCGGGGCAAGTCTTGGAAACAGTGGCTCGTGATTGGTTGGATTGGCGGAACACCCGCGTTGATCGCAGCCTTGCGCTTGCCCAAGTTGGCCGATTAAGCTGATCAACCAGCTGAAAAAAAGTTGAAAAAAGGACTCAACAGTTTTGTTGAGTCCTCACTAGATAATTAAATGTTCGATCGCAGAGCGGAGTTGAATAAAATCAACACCGTTTACGACAGTTAGTTCAGAGCGCTGGCTCCAGCGACCACTTCCAACAATTCTTGGGTAATGGCGGCTTGACGGGCTTTGTTGTAGGACAGCGTTAAGGTGCCAATCAGGCTCTTCGCGTTGTCGCTAGCGTTATTCATGGCCGTCATCCGAGCTGCCAACTCACTAGCAGCCGCTTCTTGCAGCGCGCGCAGCAGTTGGTTGTTCAAATACAACGGCAACAAAGCATCCAGAATTTGCACCGGATCTTGCTCGAAGATCATATCCTGAGGCAAGCTTTGCAAAGGTGTTGTCACCTTTTGTCGCTCCACTTGGAAATCTCCACCGCGCACGGTGAGACGGAAAATTTCGTCATCCTGCACTTCTAACCCTTGGGCATCCAAAGGTAGCAGGGTTTGCACCACGGGACGGGAGCTGATCAACGACACAAACTTGGTGTAAATCAACTCAACCCGATCGACATTTTCCGACAGGAACGACGACAGGATGGCATCCGCAATCTCAGCGGCTTCCTTAGCCGTAGGGATTTGCTCCAAGCCAGTGTAGTTCGCATCGATCGTGTAATCGCGGCGTTGGAAGTATTGCGTGGCTTTCCGACCCACCACAAACATGCGGACAGAAATTCCCTGCTCTTGCAGCTCCTTGGCCCGCTGCTCGGCCCGTTTGATTACGTTGGCGTTGTAACCCCCGCAAAGACCGCGATCGCCGGAAATGACCAGCAGACCGACGGACTTGATCTGGCGCTTTTTCAACAACGGCAAATTCGCTTCTTCAAACTTCAAGCGGCTTTGCAGACCGTGCAATACCTGTGCCAAGCGATCGGCAAAGGGACGGGTAGCAGTCACTTGCTCTTGGGCGCGACGAACCTTGGCCGCTGCCACCAAGCGCATAGCTTCCGTAATTTTTTTGGTGTTTTTAACCGACTGAATCCGGTCACGAATGGCTTTTAGGTTTGGCATCTTTTTGTTCCTCTAATCGGGTGAACGATCGCTCACCCGACATAAACCTCACTGATTTGACTTAAGTAACTTAACTTAAGCGGCGAAGTTCTTCTTGAACTCAGCGATGCCTTCCTTCAGCAGAGCTTCAGCTTCATCATCCAGGACTTTGTTGCCTTGAACGATTTCCACGTAGCGGGGCTTGCTGGTCTTCAGGTACTCGCGCAGACCCTTGTTGAAGTCCACCACTTTCTCAGCTGCCAAGTCATCCAAATAGCCGTTAATCCCAGCGTAGATGATGGCTACTTGTTCGTTCAACAGCAGCGGGCTGAACTGGGGCTGCTTGAGGATTTCCCGAAGGCGCTTACCACGGGCCAATTGGTTTTGGGTGGCTTTATCCAAGTCAGATGCGAACTGCGCGAAGGCTTCCAATTCTGCGAACTGAGCCAGCTCCAGCTTCACCTTACCCGCGACCTTTTTCATGGCCTTGGTTTGAGCGGCGGAACCCACCCGGGATACCGAGATCCCTGCGTTCACCGCCGGACGTAGACCGGAGTTGAACAGGTCAGTGGAGAGGAAGATTTGACCGTCGGTAATGGAAATGACGTTGGTGGGAATGTACGCAGACACGTCACCGGCTTGGGTTTCCACGATCGGCAGAGCCGTCATGCTACCGCCACCCAGCGCATCGCTGAGTTTTGCAGCCCGCTCCAGCAAACGGCTGTGGAGGTAGAACACATCCCCAGGATAGGCTTCACGACCGGGCGGACGACGCAGCAGCAGGGACATTTGACGGTAAGCCTGGGCTTGCTTGGACAGGTCATCGTAGACCACCAAGGTTGCTTTGCCCTTGTACATGAAGTACTCAGCCAGAGCTGCACCAGTGTAGGGTGCGAGGAATTGCAGGGACGCAGGATCGTTGGCGTTAGCAGCAACCACGATCGTGTATTCCAGCGCACCGCGCTCTTGCAGCACTTGCACCACGTTCGCAACGGTGGAAGCCTTTTGACCGACGGCTACGTAAACGCAGACCACATCTTCACCCTTTTGGTTCAGGATGGTGTCCACGGCCACGGAGGTTTTTCCGGTTTGACGGTCACCGATGATCAGTTCCCGCTGACCCCGACCGATGGGAATCATGGAGTCGATCGCGGTAATCCCGGTTTGCATGGGCTCACACACGGATTTCCGGGCGATGATGCCAGGAGCCATGGACTCGATCAAGCGGGTTTCGGTGGTTGCGATGTCGCCTTTACCGTCGATCGGACGAGCCAAGGAATCAACCACACGGCCAATCATGGCGTCACCCACGGGAATTTGGGCGATTCTGCCGGTGGCGGTTACGGTGGAACCTTCTTGGATGGTGCGACCATCACTCATCAACACCACACCGACGTTATCTTCTTCCAAGTTGAAGGAGATACCGACAGAGCCATCTTCAAACTCTAGGAGTTCTCCGGCCATTGCCTGATCCAAACCGTAAACGCGGGCGATACCATCACCCACTTGCAGCACGGTACCGACGTTGGAAACTTTTACGTCTTGGTTGTACTGCTCGATCTGTTGGCGAATAATGCTACTAATTTCGTCAGGTCTAATCGCTGCCATGGGATTGCTCTCTTTACAACGTTACGGATGAGGGAAGACTTACAAGAAAAGCATTGCGGTGATCAATGCAGCTTTGGTTCAACTAATTCGCACCGGCTAAGCGGTAGGAAATTCGGCGCAGTTGTCCCCGTAGGCTTGCATCAATGACTTGGGAACCGACTTTGATGATGACGCCACCAATGAGGCTGCTATCAACGCTGGTTTCCATATCGACCTGGCGAGCACCGGTCATCGCGATGACCCGATCGCGAATCGCTTGCTTTTGGCCGTCATTCAGTTCCACCGCCGAGGTGACTTCTGCTAATACGGCTTGGTTCAACTTACGAACCAATGCCTGAAATTCCTTGCAGATGCCCGCTAAAAAGACAATGCGACGCCGATCGATCAGCACTTGCAGGAAGTTCTGCGTAAAGGGGTTGATCTTGCCGCCAAATAGGCTAGCAATGACACCCTTCTTGGCATCATCTTTGATAAAGGGGTTTTCAAAGAATTGAGCCAATTCGTCCGAAGTTCCGATGGTTTCTAAAATCAGGTTGATATCGTTGCTGAAGTCACCAACCAAATTATTCGATTGACCCAGGGATAGCAGAGCTTGGGCGTAGGGTTCGTACACATCAGAAGTCAGCAGACCACCTTTCATTTACTGACCTCCTAGGAGTGCAATACTGCGATCGACCAACCGTTGTTGGGCATCGTCGTTTAACCGACCGGGCAACTGAGATTCTGCCTGCTGCATCGCCAACTCAGCAATGCGAACCCGCAATTCGTTCAGAATGCGAGCTTGCTCAGCACTGAGGTTGGATGCGGCTTCTTGCTTCATACGAGCCACTTCTTCGGCTGCGTTGGCCAAAATGGCTTCCCGCGCCCGTTGGGCATCGCCTTCTGCCTTGGCCACAATTGCCACCGCTTCTGCTTGGGCATTCTTGAGCTTTTCCTGTTCCGCAGCCAGTAACTTCGCAGTTTCCGCACGACGCCGTTCTGCTTCGGAAAGGGCTTGTTCGATCGCCGATGAGCGTTCGCCCAGGGTTTTGCTTAAGAAACCACGACCAAAGTAAACCAATATACCGATCACAATGGCGAGGTTGACTAAATTGGCTTCAATAATATCGAAATTGAAACCAAAGCCTCCCTCAGCCGCTTCCGCCATTTCTGAGGCTATCAAAGAAGCCCCACTGGCGAGTTGTAAAAAAATATCCATGACACCAACTCACAACTGCGCCGAAAACATTATGGTAGGGACTAGATAAAACGTTCTAAAAGCCAGAATCAAGAGCGTTTTCTGAATTTCAGAATCGGTGAATCTGTCACTACACTCCAACTAAAAGCTTGTTTAGAATCTCTTGGCTCAGGGCATCGACTTGCTGTTCCAGCGCTGCCATGGCAGTTGCTTTCTCAGCATCTAGCGCCTTCGTGGCTTGTTCTCGTTGGGCGATCGCTTCAGCCTGGGCAGCCGCAATTTGATCATCCGCAATCTTTTGTGCTTCAGCTTGAGCCTTCGCAATGATTGCCTGATACTGACGACGGCTATCTGCCAACTCCTTCTCGTATTGTTGAGTAATGGCGTTGACCTTCTCTAACCCTTCCTTTGCGCCTGTTTGACTGCTGCGGATCAGCTCCGCACGGTCTTCAACTACCTTGGTTAAGGGTTTGAAGAAGATGGCGTTCAGGATCACCATCAGGAGAATAAATTGAACTGCCATCAGCGGCAGTGTCGCATCAAAATCAAACATGATTGATTGGCTCGTGGGCTAGGACTGCAAGACATGGGCAATGGGTCACGGGCTTAATCAGGAAAACTCCCTCGACCATGACCCACCCCACAACCAAACTCAAACCTTATCTGAAGGGGTTTGCGAACAGCAGTACGAGCGCAATCACCAGACCGTAGATGGTCAGGGACTCCATGAACGCCAGAGTCAGCAGCAGGGTACCGCGAATTTTGCCTTCAGCTTCAGGCTGACGAGCAATCCCTTCAACGGCGCTACCAGACGCATTACCTTGACCAATACCAGGGCCGATCGCAGCCAAACCGATTGCCAGAGCCGCAGCTAGAACGGAAGCGGAAGAAACATCCATGGTGACTTTACCTTTAACGTAAACAAACGACAATTTCAAGTCAAATGAACGTGAACAGTATCACGCGCCGCGATACAGCGTATCACGTTAAGGGGATCGACATATCAATCCGGGGTTCAACGCTTGATTAAATCAAATTCAATCAAGGATAAACAGGTTTTAAGCATGCTCTTCATGCTCATCGCCATGCCCTTCCAGTGCTTCATGAATGTAAGCACCGGCCAGGGTTGCAAATACCAACGCTTGGATGGCACTGGTAAATAATCCCAGTAGCATCACCGGCAGTGGTACAAACAACGGCACCAGAAGCACCAGCACACCCACAACGAGTTCATCCGCCAAGATGTTTCCAAATAGACGGAAGCTCAGGGAGAGGGGTTTGGTAAAGTCTTCTAAGATTGCGATGGGGAGCAGGACGGGGGTTGGTTGCACGTACTTCCCAAAGTAGCCCAAGCCTTTTTTCTTGAAGCCAGCATAGAAGTAGGCGATCGAAACCAGTAATGCCAAAGCAACTGTGGTGTTGATGTCGTTCGTGGGGGCAGCCAGTTCACCTTCCGGCAACTTAATCAGCTTCCAGGGCACGAGCGCACCCGACCAGTTGGCGACAAAAATGAACAGGAAGAGGGTTCCAATGAATGGCACCCAAGGCCGATATTCTTTTTCGCCCAACTGGTTGCGAGCTAAATCACGCACAAACTCCAGTGCATACTCCATCAGGTTTTGAGCCCCTTTGGGCACCTTTTGGATATTCCGAGTCGCCAGCAACGAGGCAATGATCAACAATGCCGCGACGAACCAAGTCGTCAAGAAAACCTGCCCGTGAACCTCGAGATTGCCGATATGCCAATAAAAATGCTGACCCACCTCCAAGCTGGCGAGGGGCGCAATATTGAGCGTGTCTAAGAAATTAAGCATCTCAGTTCAAGCGGCTTTTCCCAAAGGTTGTGGGATGGATGATCCCAAATCGTGACCAATCATTCATTACGAGTTCGCAGAACGATCGGGAACGAGGAGAATTCGTAGGGTGTAAATAATCAGAGTTGCTTTATAGGTGAGGAATCCTAAAAAGATGGGCAGGATACTGAGTTGCTTCAGTTGTGTAGCGAGAATCATCACGCCCACGAAAACCGCAATTTGCGATTTTCCTACCGCACTTGCTCCTTGACCCAGCTTCTCGACATTTTTACCCAGCAACCTCAGATAAATGACACCCGTGAATGCGCCCATCAAATAATTCAGAGCTACATTCAAGTCATAAAAAAACCACACCGCTGGAAAGATGAGTCCCATCAGAACAATCGTTGTGACGATCAATTCACGCTGTAGAGCGTAGTACTCGTCCATAGATTGCGAAGAAGAACCTTCTTCAACCTCTACGGGGGGCTGTTCGATCGCATCAACACTGGCTTGAGGGATATCCTCCATAGCAAAAATGGTTAAACTGAAGTTTTCGACAATCTGCCAGGAAATTCAGCTCGAATGCAGTATTCAAAGCGCTTCCGTGGCAAAACTAAACCACTGGAGATCATATCACGAGGGGGTAACAATACTTAAAAATCGGAAAGCGAGGATTTGATTGAGGGGCTGGAACGGGCCAAAAAAGGGGCTTCAAAGGGCCTGTCAGGCTGGGGTGGTGGGATGCTTGCCTAGCCTTGCAATCCTGCGATCGCGACTTGCAGAAAACGCAACCAACTGGGTGCGACCATGAGCTTGAGGTAGGCTTGGGCAGTTTGTTTGAGATTGCGGTGATCGACAAACCAGGTGGGCAAGGTGAGGGGGCGGAACGGGAGGGAGAGGACTGATTTTTGGGGATGGTCGAATAGGTAAGTATTGTGGACAAAGCCTTGACCGGATTGGATGTGGTGCAGGGGGTTGCCAGGAAATGCACCCCAAGCCAACCCTGCAAACATAAAGGCTGCCCCCGCCCAGGCATTGACGCCAATGACGCCGTAGCGCAGGTGGGCGATCGCTGCGTCCAATTCTGCTCGGTATTGCCGCTGGGTGGGTGGGGCGATCAAGAGGATGCAGCCTAAGTTGCCTGCGACGGTGTGGTTAACAAAGTCTACGGCGGCTGGGAGGAATTCATCGGCGGTTTGGGCCGCGATCGTGACTTCGGCCAAGACCCCACAAAAGGCTTCCTGGGTCAGGGCGTATTCTCCCGCTTGGGCGGGGACATTAGGCAAGAGGGTCCAGGGCAGGTGATCGGTAGGGGTTTCCGGTACGGCTGGATCCTTTAATGGGAGATGATCGGGGTATTGGGTACAAAAAGCTTGGTGGCGTTCCTGGGCACCGGGGTAGTAGGCTTTGCGGGTGGGAGTTTGGGCGAGGGTTTGATGGAGGAGGGTTAAAAACTCTTCCCGTTGGGGCCAATCTTGTGCAAGGACAAGGACTTTGCCTGCGACACAATCGAAGCTGCCGTTATGGGCGACCATGCTGGCAATATGTCTGGCTTGAAATTGCAGATCCGATCGCGACCATTGACCGGGGACGACCAAAATGGGAGTGACGCCGCCGAGTTCTGAGGCAATCGGTTTGTTGAGTTGCGGGGTGCCTGTGTTTTTTTGCTGCTGGGGATTCTTGCCCCAAACAATATTGTCGTGGGTGGCTTCGGCTCCGGTGATGTGAATGGTGTCGATCTCGGGGTGTTGGCAGAGGTAGGCTCCGGTGTCTGCACCGCCGTAGACAATCGCGAGGAAGCCGTCTTGAATCAGGGGGGCAAAGGTCTGTTCCAGGAATGGCCCGATGTAGGCATTGACTGGATTCATTTTGAGTAGGACAGTTTGGTCTTCGGTGAAGAGTTGGTGAATGGTATCGAGGGGGGCGATGCAGGAGAGATTACCTGCGCCCAGGACTAGGCACAGTTGGCCAAGGCTAGGTTTGTGGCGATAGATTTTGCCTTGGGTGGTGGGACGATCGGGGTCTAGCCAAACTTCGCCACGCTGCCCCAGAAAGAGCAAACAATCCATCAGGTTTTCGGGGAAGACTTGGGCGATCGCTTGGCTTTGGAATTGCCGCAGGGGTGCGGTGCGGGGTTTGCCAGCTTGCCAGGTTTGTAGGGTGGTGATGAGCGATCGTAGTCCCATGGCGGTGGCGACGGGGCCAGCAATCCATTCTTCTCCAGCAATGGCGGCGTCAGGGTCGAGTCCTTTGGCTTGGCAGGAGGCGTTGGCCCAGGCGGGGGCGATGCGATCGAGGTTGACTAGGCATTGTTCTAAATATTGAATGCGTTGTGCGATCGAGACTTGTAACCAGTTGTGTTTGTGCTGGGTGAGGTGGGCCAGGGTGCGATCGAGGTCGGCGGAGGTAGGGGCTTGAGGCAGGGGGGTGGGAGACGGGGCTTCCATCGGTAAAACAGTCATGGCGCTTAAGGGGGTATCCCAACTTTACGTGAACGTTCAGGATTACGCCAAATTGGTCGTCTTGGTTTTATGGGAGCTGCGTAAGGCGTAAAAATCTGCAATTGACGAAAAGTTTACATTTATTGATCCGATACGGTTGACTTTGAATGGGGTTTGTTCGCAGCAGAATTTTTCACTTTGGATCCATAAGTAAGTTATATTTCCAGTCCTTTTCCCACAGTAAACGGGAGTTGGATCGAGATTGGGATGATATTCACTAACAATGAGAATCTCAATTGCGGGAAAGGTTTTAGAAATCGAGCCAGCAATTGGTTAAACATGAGCGGCAACACTTACGGATTTACCTAACCGGACATCAAGATTTCGCTTAGGAGCCGAAATGGTAGCTCCACTTCAGCCAACATCTACTAGAGCTTGGTCTACTAGAGCTTGAGGAAAAATCGTAGCATTATATTTCTCCAATTTTGACCTGCCGATCGACTAGCTTTTGTGCATCGATCGCCGTTGGAAGGTGACTCGACAGCCGTCTTTCGGGCGACAGACGGGAATAATCATGGGGTCTAGGTTTTGGTGAGGTAACAGTTGCCACTCGTAATCCCGTAGCAAATGGGCCAGGACTAACTTCATTTCCATTTTTGCAAAGGCTAGCCCTAAACAAATGCGTGACCCACCACCAAACCCCACCAGGCCAAAAGGTTTCGGTTTATCCTCTAGCCAACGATCGGGGTTGAACCGCTCCGGTTCAGGATATAACTCCGGAAGTTGGTGGGTGTAGGCGATCGAATACTGCACCAGCCAACCCGCAGGCACATGGTAACCGTTAAAGTCAAACCCTTGAACCACTCCCCGAAAGCCGCCACCGACCGGGGGATGACACCGTTCAATTTCCAGCAAAAAGCGATCGAGGGCAGGCATTTGCTGCAAGGCTTCCAGGGTTAACGGAGCCTTTCCCAACGCCTCTTGTTCTGTACGCAGGGTTTGCAGAATTTCTGGATGGCGACCCAATTCCAAAACAGACCAAGTCAGCATTGCCGTTGTTGTTTCATGCCCAGCAAACAGCATGAGAATGGCGTGGTTACAAATTTCTTCTTGGCTGAGACGATCGCCGGTTTCGTCGGTTGCTTGTAGGAGTAGACTGAGGGCGTCATTGGTGGGATTTTTGCGCCGTTGGTTCACGACCTGATTGACATAGGTGAGGATTTTTCGCCGTGCCGCTAAGCCTCGGTTGAGTTTGGTGCCTGGGAGGTTGATGAAGGAGAAAAAGCCATCGGAAAGCTGGGTAAATAAGGTACTTAGGCGTTGATTATCCGATCCAGTTTCTACGCCCAGGAAGATGTTACTGGCGACTTCAAAGGTGAATCGTTTAAATTCCGGGAACCATTGGAGTTGCTGTTGTTGTTCCCATCGGTACAGGTATTGCTGCACGATCGCTTCCATCGTTTCCAAATACCGGGCTAGGGCTGCACCGTAGAAGGCCGGCATAAGTAATTTGCGGTTACGTCGATGTTCTGCCCCATCCTGGAGAAACAGCGATCGACCCAGTAATAGGCGAAAAGGCTGGGGCCAACCATCCCCCCAGGTCAGATGATCCATACCAGAGGAAAGGATAAATTCCAAGGCTGTCGGCCCCACCATGAAGGCAGCGGGCTTGCCAGCAAATCGTGTACTAAAAATGGGGCCATATTCAGCATAGCGATCGGCAATGTAGTTGGGATTCCTAGCAAATTCTAGGGTTTCGCCAATGATGGGTAATCCTTTTCTGCCGGGGGGAAGGGGGAAGGGCGTCATCTTTGAATCTACAGGGTGGAATCTGGGCGATCGGGGCAATGAGTTTAAGTTTACGAACAAAAAAGCTTTCCGCACAGCCATCCGCATCGATCGCTCAGAAATTTTGCCCAGAAAAAACCTCTCCCAGTTGGGAGAGGTTTCACCATGAGAAGACCAACCATGACACAAGGAAGAGAACCGGAAGGGTCAGTCATAGTCGAACAAGACCTTGTCGCGCAAAACCTTGTCGCCCCAGACTATCCCCTACAAACTGACACCCAAAACACGAACCAAGACCCCTTCAACTCACCTCAAATTGGACTGAGATGAATCATCGATGGCCCTAATAGCGATTAAACGCCAGGGGAGAATTTAACCGCAGATCCAAATCGCTGTCGGAATTAATCACGACCACTTCGGTTTTCTTGGGTTTACCCAGCAACAATCCACCCAGGGCACCCCCTGCCGTTCCAATGAGAATCTTGCCCAGCGTGATTTTCCGGTTGCCCGTTACGCCAGAAATAATCGTTGCGGCCCCAGTCCCGATCGCGGCTCCTGTCAAAATCGAAGCGGTTTGATTGCCTTTTTCGATCGTTTCTTTACGAGTCACGATATTCGAAGTCGCATCGAGGGGCATCCGCAGTCCATCTTTGCTGCCATCCTTTAGGACAAGCGTCTTGGCAATGAATCGCGAGCCTTTTTCGTTATCGCTGGTCGTGGCAGGGCGCAGTTCCCCTTCCACCTTGCTGCCCGCCGGAATCAGCAGGGTGCCATTACTGGCGCGAATATTGCTGGGAACCGTCAAATCAATTTTTTGAGTTTCATCCGGAGTCACTACAATTTTTTCTGCCTTGTCGTAGGTCACCGGAATCACCGTCCCCACCGGAATTCGCAATGTCCGCGAAAACAGCACGGGCTGATTGTAGGTTTGGGCAACCCGAACTGGGGTGGATTGGGCTTGGACACCCAAGGTAGCGATCGGAGCCAAGTTGACGATCGGAGTCCCCAAGGCAATGATCAAGGCCGTTCCGGCCTGCCAACGCTTGAAGCTAGAGGGTGCGCTAGGGGACTGACTGGTCTGTTCGGAAGCCTGATCTAAAACCTGATCTGAAGCCTGACCTAATGTGTGTGAGCTAACCATAATCTAGAGTATCCGTGGAGGAGTGGTTCTTAAGCAGTTTGACGCAGGCGTTCCCAGAAGGTTCCTGACTTCTGCCAGCGAGGATTCCCCCTTACCTTCTCGCACTGAACTTGATCGCCCGATCGGAAACAAGACCCCAACGATCGCCAGAGAAGCCTCAAACGATCGAGCCACGATCGGGAAATTTGCCTCAACCCCTTACGGATCGTGCCTTTGGCGATCTACACTGTAAATTGCGTTCGTATGTATTGACGTGCATCTGTATTGGTGAATGTTTGTATTAGTGGACGCGGGATAGAGATCGATATTCCTTAGGCGAGTAGCATGATTCCCTTGCAACTCAAATTGAATAACTTTTTGAGTTATCGGGAAGCCACCTTGGACTTTCGTGGGCTGCACACGGCCTGCATTTCCGGTGCCAACGGTGCGGGCAAATCCTCGTTATTGGAAGCGATTTCCTGGGCCATTTGGGGCGAAAGTCGTGCCGCAGTGGAAGACGATATCATTCATTTTGGCGAAAGTGAAACCCGCGTTGAATTCCTGTTTTGCATCCATAACCACCTCTATCGCGTAATTCGTAGCCGCCATCGGGGTCAGGGCATGATTTTGGAGTTTCAAATTGCCTTGGATCCGTTAACCCATGAATTTCCCCAACGGTTTCGGCCCCTGACGGAAAAGGGCTTGCGGGCGACACAACAATTTATTTTGGAACACGTAAAGCTAGACTACGACACATTTATTAATTCAGCTTACCTGCGCCAAGGGCGAGCCGATGAATTCATGCTGAAGCGCCCCAGCGATCGTAAACAAATTCTGGCTGACCTGCTGAAACTGCAACAGTACGACGAACTGGCTGAAAAGGCCAAGGAGCAAGCTCGGCAATTCAAAGCGGAAGTGGATGCCCTAGAACGCCAGCAAACGTCGATCGACCAGCAACTCAGCCAATTGCAAAATCTGGAAACTCAGCAGGCTGAACTGGAACAGCACCTCTCCACGCTACAAGAGCAACAAATTCGCGATCGAAAAACCTTGCAAACCTTACAAACCCAGCAGCACCAGCGGGAAATTTGGCAACAGCAACTGCAATGGCATCGACAGCAATACCAGCAACATCAGCAGGATTGCCAACGGCTACAAAAGGAATATCAACAGGCAGAAGAGAGTTATCAAGCGATCGTTGCACTCTTGCAAGCGGAGGAAGCGATCTATGCCGCCTATTTGCACAGCCAAGAACTCCAAGCCCAGGAAGAATTCCTAGCCAATCGCTTCCAGCTTTACCAAGACTTGCAAACACGCAAACAACAATATCTCAATCAACATCAGCAACGGCTTAATGAACTGCAACAACAGCAGCAGCAATTGTGGGCCCAAACGGAGACCTTGCGCGACCAGATGGAAGAGAACCAGCACATTCTCAGTCACATCCCCGACGTAGAAGCGGGGTTGGCCAATCTGCAAAGCGCTCGTCAACAGTTGGAACAATTCGATAGTATTCAACTGCAAGTCGCACCCCTCTTACAACGCAAACAGCAACTCCAACGATCGATTGACCAAGCCACTGCCCGCGTTACGGCTCGCTTAGAAGAACTCCGCACCACTGCAAAACAGATGGAGCAACAACAATCGCAACAACCACAGTTACAGCAGGCGGTGGTGGAAGTCTGCGATCGGATTGATGAATTGGATAAACTGCGGAAATATCAAGAACGGGTACGGGAAAAGGGGTTGGAGCGGCGCAACTTCATGGAACGATTACAGGCTCACCAACGGGATTACGAAGCGCAACTGGCGGAGGTTGATCAAATCCTTCGCTTGCTCAAACATCGCAGCGAAGATGCCCACCTCACCACAGAGTTACAAGCCGCGCTGCTCCGACACCATGATGAAGCGATGGACATGATCGTTGAGTTGGCCGACGACAATCCCGCATCCCTAACGCGCGATCGGGCTCCGGTGACCGTCCAAGAAGCCACGGGGAATTACACATCCGACAATTACGCATCCGGCAATTACACATCCAGTAATCACGCATCCAGTAATCACGCATCCAGCAATTACACATCCGGCAATTCTGACCTAGACTCGACGGTGACGAATCCTACGGCGAATCTGGCAGACTTTCCCCCCTGTCCCCTGTGCGATCGGCCTTTGGATGAACACCACTGGGAATTGGTAGTGCAAAAACATTTGGCTAAACAACAGGAGATTCTGGAGCAAATTTGGGTGATTCGGGAACAACTGGCAGTATCTGAACGGGAAATCCAAGTGCTGCGTCAGGAATATCGCGATATCGAAAAACGATTGGAGCAGTACGGTTCGGTGTTAGAACGGCGGGGGCAGTTGCAGGAGCAGCTTCAGGTCAATGAATCCAGTCGCCAGAGCCTCGATCAACTACTGCACGAAGTGCAGCACCTGGAGCACCAACTGTTGAGTGGGGAATTTGCCCCCGATCTGCAAGAGGAATTGCGGCTATTGGATCACACCCTGGACAACCTGAACTACGACGATCGCAACCATGCCATTGCCCGAGGACTGGTCGATCGCTGGCGCTGGGCCGAAATTAAGCAGGCCGAAATTAAGCAAGCTCAACGGCGACAAACCCAGATTGAGCACCGGCTGCCGGAATTGCAAGCCCAGCAGGATGACTGTACGGCTCAAATCGCCCAACTGGAAACCACCCTGGCAGCGGGGCTGGCTCAGTACGACCAACACCTTGCCGACCTCGGCTACAGCCTAGAGCAGCACAACGCCCTCAGAGCCGCCCTCAAACAGGTGCAAGCCAGCCAATTGCGCTACCAAGAACTCCAGCAGGCCCAACAGCAATATCCCCACCTGCGGCAACGCCTAGAAGACCTCGCAGAGTCTTTACAAACCAAGCTAGTCAGTCTGGAAAGTGTGGGCCAGCAGTGCCAATATCTCGAAAAATGCTTAGCCGCTGCCCCGGAACCCACCGCCCAGATTCAGCAGCTAGAGCAAAAGTTGCAACGGGAGCGGCAAACCTTGGATGCAACCCTTTCACGACTGGGGCAATTACAACAACAACAGCAACAGCGATCGTATCTGCTACAAGACCAAGTAACGCTACAACGATCGCTACAAACGACCCGCCAGCAATATCGTATTTATCAGGAACTAGTACAGGCCTTTGGCAAAAATGGCATTCAAGCCCTGATGATTGAAAATGTTTTACCGCAGTTGGAAACCCTGGCCAATCAAATTTTGACGCGGTTGACGAATAATCAATTACATGTGCAATTTGTCACCCAAAAACGCAATGCGAAAGGCAAACTCCCCAATGCAAAACTCGCGGAAACCCTAGATATTGTCATTGCCGATGCCAAAGGAACCCGGCCCTACGAAACCTATTCCGGAGGGGAAGCTTTTCGGATTAACTTTGCCATTCGGTTGGCGTTGGCTCGGTTGTTATCACAGCGATCGGGGACTGCGCTGCAAATGCTCATTGTGGACGAAGGCTTTGGCACCCAGGATCAGGAAGGCTGCGATCGACTGATTGCGGCGATTAACGCGATCGCGCCAGATTTTGCCTGCATCCTCACGGTGACCCATATGCCCTATTTCCGAGATGCCTTCCAATCCCGCATCGAGGTTCACAAAACTGAAACGGGCTCTCAACTCGCGTTCTTTATGTAAGCGAGAGGCTATCTGAAGGGCGAGGTTTACTACAAGCTAGCCAATTGCAGGGGAAGCATCCGATTGGCTGCCAACACCCAGAAGAATCTTTTTAGAAAGAAAACCCTACGGAATCACTTAAAAAACGATTCCGTAGGATTTCAACCATTCAAAATCAGTGACTTCCGATTGTTTTCCATTCCGCAGGAACGCCCGAAGGAATACCCGAAGGAATGAAGCAATCTAGATAGCCTCTACGTTTTTCTCGCCAGTCCGAATCCGTACAATTTGATCCACAGGGCTGATGAAGATTTTTCCATCTCCAATTTCGCCAGTGCGGGCAGCGGCAATGATTTTATCCACTACCATGTCAACTTGTGCGTCTTCAATAACGATTTCAATCTTCAGCTTCTGCAAAAACTCAACGGTATATTCAGAGCCACGGTAGCGCTCCGTTTGGCCCTTCTGGCGACCAAAACCCCGCACTTCAGAAACGGTCATGCCGACGATTCCAGCATTGACGAGGGCAATTTTAACTTCATCCAGCTTAAATGGGCGGATGATTGCTTCAACCTTTTTCAAGGTTCCACACTCCTTGTCGATCTTTTATGTGATTGCTATGTAGATAGCAAAACCTATTGCTATCACTGCTAAACCATAAACTTTGTAGCGGATGTTACCCCACTGTAGCTTGATGGTATCAGATTCGTTGGGATCTCGAACTTTCCTGAGAAGTTATGTAATCATCCCAACCCACCTTGAGCTTACAGTAATTTATCGCCTTAGCCCGTTATGATGCTCTCCAACGCCTAACAGATCCCCTACAGGAAGGATTTCCCCAAACACCCACTTCCAGCACGCTGGGAAGCGTATTGGGAGCCCCTTGAGAGCCCCTGGGAAGACCCTCGGGGAATCATCTCCTTGGGAGAAGCCTTTGGAAGCCCCCTTGAAAGCACCCCCTTGGGCCACCTCGGCAATGCTATTTGGATGCTACTTGTGATGCTACTTGGAAGAGAGCAGGGGACGTACCAGCATAAACCCAGCCCCAAAAGCGGTCAGGACAATCAACGGAATCACGATCGCTAACTTCCAGCCACTTAAGGCCAGCGGCCCCCCAGCAGCGTCTGAAGAGTCCCCCACGCCCCAGCGGGGGGTCGCCTCTTGCTCCATCACCCAAGCCTTTGCCGGCAGCTTACGCGGGGTTGCTGATTTAATCGGTTTGGCCGATCGAGCGCCGGATCCCTGGGAAACTTTGCTCGGCTTGGCTGCCATTGTTGCAACAGGTGTTTGACTTGCGGCAGGTGTTTGACTGCTCCAAGGATCAGTGAGGGTTGAGCCAGCGATGGTAGAAGCCATAAATTGGGTCTGGCTAGCTGATTCGATCGCATTTTCTATGGGATCATCCGCCAAGCTGGGCAAATGGCTGACGGCTTGTTGGGTATACATCGCCAACTTGACTAACCGTTCAATTTCCTGCCGCAATTGCTGATTTTGTTGCAGTAACTGGCGGTTTTGATGTTTGAGAGACTCCATTGCAGCTTTAGTGGATTGCAGTTCAGAGGAGACTTCTCGGTATAGGGAAATGGGCACCGAAGGAGAGTAGGCAGTCTCCGCAGAAACGATCTGTCCAGCAGCTCTAGAATGACGCATGGGAAATGGATACCTGATTCTTGAATGGGAATAACTGAAGAGAGACCGAATGGCACGTAGGGCCACTAGCAACCTGATGAACGATCGCTGAAGGCCGTGCTTGGGTTGCGAGGTTCCAGTGGTCAGTTGTTATGACTGGGCAACGGAACTGCTACACCACCACGGATAACCGCCGCATCCGGGCTTCAGTCAGTGCGATCGGATGCCACAGGATAGCCTGAATTTTGGCAGCCGACGCACTCCTCCTCCAAGATTTTCTAGAAATCTATGGGAAAAACCGTTCCCCATAGGCTTCGTCTGATCCCGGCTTGCCTAACCACGCAGCCCCGTAAACTGGGCAACCACAGCCATCACCTGCGATCGGGTCAGCTTCGGGAAGCCATGGGTCATGGCATCCAGGGTGGCATGGGCGAGGGCAAGGGGCAACTCACAGAAGTCTCGGGCAGGCCCTTTGGGGAGGCTTTCGGTGTAGCGATCGGCCAGTTCCAAGTTACGCCGAGCATAGTGATCGAGATCTTTGACTGTCCAACCATCGGGAAAGAAACTGACCCCCCGATCCAAATCTTCGCGATGGTTCCGCAAAATATTGACCGCTTGCAATCCTCGCCCAAAGCCGATCGCTTGTGTTCGATCGGTCTGGGTGCCGTCATGCCACGCCCACAGATCTGATAGCAACAAACCTACGGATCCTGCCACGCTAAAGGTATAGCGATCGAGATCGTATTCCGTTTGGACTTCCCAATTGCGCTCTGCCCAGTAGGCCATGCGATCGGCCATGGCAGCGGTGGCTTCCCACACACGGGGCGCAATCTCACTCGGTGCATAGTTCGCCCATTCACCCAACCGATGGGATACCTCAGGAAACTGATCGGCATACACCCCAAAGGCCCGATCGAAATCTGCGTTGGTAAATCCTGTCACCCCCGATTGCAACACTTGACTAATTTCGCGAAGGACAAGGGCTTTGGTTGTATTATCCACATCGGGATGGTCCTCAATTTCATCGATCGCGCGCATACAGAGATAGCCCGAGGCGACCGCCTCCAGCAGCCCTGATGGTAGACGACTGATAGGGATGAAGAACGTCCGACTCGTCTCTTTCAAGACCTCAAGGGCGGTTTGACCGTGGTGGCTCATGCTGGTGGTTACTCCTCACTTCAGACCCGGCGTACTGTGAAACCCACGCCTATTGGGTATTTCTTCCTAAAATAAAACCCTAAATCTAGTTACTGACAAGAGCTATCCAGGAAATTAATGGTTTGGCGCTGAATATCTGTAGCTTCGATTCTAGCCAGCATTCGACAAGAAAAGCAGTGGGTTGCCTTCCCACTGCCTTGTTTCGCATCGGTTTACTATCAGTTCACGACCCGAGAACGGTCAGGTCATGGTTAGAAAATATGGTCAGGTTATGGTTAGAAAATTCTGGAATCATTCGGGTCAGTCGTTCAGGCTGGATTCCAGCTTATCCAGCCTTTAGTTGGCGGGTAAGGCGGTTGAAGTGTGAGGACTCTTGAAGGTGGTTTGGGCATCGGAGCGTTGGCAGGCCACCATGGTTTTGACATGTTCCGATTCGTCATCTCTAATGTTGACAAACACATCGTAGAGGTTGTCCACCTTGGGACGACGTTCGGCGGGTTTGTACCCAGTTTGGAACTCGTCGAACATGTACAGATCCCCATCGCGGTAATAGCTGATGGCGATTTGGGGAGCAGGGGCTGCCTTGAGTTCGGCCTCGCAATCCTTCAGGTAGTGGTCGTAGGTGCGATAGGCATGTTGTTCCACCAATTCCATGAAGTGGTAAGCCGATCGCGGTGACAGGACATAAATCACCACAATAATCCAGTAGTACAAAAGCGCCACATGGCGAGCCAAGAAGCGATCGATCCAGACATCCGCACCGCCCAACTCTTCCATAATCAGCAGGTGGTGCAGTTCATTCCACGACTCTGCAAAATGGACTTTCAACCAGTCAGCTTTGCGCCACCAGCCAATGGTTTCATACAGGTGCAGGACAGAGAGATAGGAAAAATAGGGCACCCGCGCCACCGTTTCCAGCACATAGAACCGCTGGATCGGTCGATTGCGGTAGACCGTATTCATCACAAAAACCAAAATACTCACGAGAAAGCGAATCATGGAGTAGCTCCGGGAGAGTTAATCAATGGTGGATGAGTGATATTCGCATCCTAGCGATCCCCTCCGGCGCTGCAAGGTACTAACCGATCAGCCCACTTAGTGACTTGTAGTAAAAAATTGAGGCGCGATCGGGGATTGGGGGGACTCTAAAGGAATGTTGAAAATTTTCTGGAAAAAGGCCATTGCGCCCATAACCACCCCCCAGAATGGAGAGGCAATGCCACGGCCTGTTCACCCACCCCACGATCGCATGGAAAATTTTTGCCCACAGCCAGAACAGCATTGTCCGATCCAGTACACGTTGACTGTGCTGGAAGGTAAATGGGCCTTACCCATTTTGCGGGAGTTATTTTCAGGGCCAAAGCGTACCCATACTCTGGTAGACGCCTTACCCGGAATTAGTACCAAAACCTTGATGCAACGGCTGCGATCGTTGGAAAAGCAGGGCCTTGTCCATCGGCAAGTCTATGCAGAAGTCCCACCCCATGTGGAATATTGGCTAACGGATAAGGGCCGAGAAATTCAACCCGTTTTGGTGGCGTTATATCAAGTGGGACAGCGCTGGCTCGCACAGGACAACTGTTTTTGTGGCCTGACCCACTTGCAATCCTGCCCTTCCCCGAATCCCGCTATCCCAAATCCTGCTATCCCAAATCCTGTGGCCCCCCATCAACCTACACCAGAGCAATCCTTCGCCGTATAGAAAGCCGCATAGAAAGCCGTATAGTAGAAAACTGCGAGCTGGGGCTATGTGATTCAAAGCGATGTGATTCAAAGCGATGTGATTCAAAGCGATGCGATTCAAAGCGATGCGATTCCAACCTAGCTGCGCTGTACGCTTCCAATGCTGTGCAATTCAAATAACGTGTGACTGTGGCTTATTGGTTATGGCCTATTGGTTAATGAAGTCGGAACCGGATGTCTATGGGATCGATGACTTACAAACGGAAAACATTGGGCTTTGGGACGGGGTACGCAATTATCAAGCCCGTAACTTCCTGAAATCCATGCAGGTGGGCGACTTTGCCTTTTTTTACCATTCCAACACCAAGCCACCGGGTATTGCGGGATTGATGAAAATTGTGGAAACCCAAGTAGTTGATCCGACCCAATTTGATTCCACCAATCCCTACTATGATCCCAAAGCCACGCCGGAAGCTCCCCGTTGGCATACGGTCAAATGTCAGTATGTGGAAACGCTGCCGCAACTGATTACCCTAGACCAGTTGAAGATGACCTTCTCTCCGGAGGAATTACTCGTCGTGCGCCCAGGCAATCGCCTTTCGGTTATGCCAGTTGAAACTCCGATCGCGCAGCGAATCTTACAACTCGGGGCGTTTCGGGCTACCCCCTAGCAGGTTTTGCCGGAGAGTATTGGGTCATGACCGCGGAGGGTTCCGCCGTTGTGGGTGGATCTGATACCTCCGGAGTCCCGAGCTCGGGATGGGCGGCGTGAGTCACACTGCTGAGGACAGGAGCGGCAGAGTAGCTGGGCTGGATGGGCAGTTCAATGCAGAATTCCGTGCCCAGACCAGGCTCCGATCGACAGGAGAGATGGCCCTGATGACGATCGACAATGACTTGGTAGCTAATGGCTAACCCTAAGCCGGTGCCTTTACCAACGGGTTTGGTCGTGAAAAAGGGATCAAAAATACGAGTTCGAATCTCCGGGGGAATGCCAGGACCATTATCGCGAATCCGGATCACCACCGCATTAGGCGAGTACCGTGGACAATACTCCGTCTCAATCCAAATCGTCGGTTGTTCTACGCCATGCTCCGTTAGGGCATCGATCGCGTTACTGAGCAAATTCATCAGCACTTGGTTCAACTGACCGGGATAGCATTCAATTTCTGGCAGATCACCATAGGTTTTGTGCACAGTTACCCCCGGAAATCGGCCTGTCGGCTTGAGGCGATGATTCAAAATCAACAACGTACTCTCCAGCCCATCATGGACGTTGGCCAGTTTGCGCTCGGCCTCATCCAAGCGGGAAAAGTTACGCAAGTTGACCACGATCTCTCGGATCCGATCGGTACCAATTTGCATGGAATTGAGCAGCTTGGGCAAATCCGTTTGCACAAATTCCAGATCAATACTGTCGGCATGCTGGGTCACGGCCTTGTCCGGCTGAGGACAATGGCATTGGTAAAGTGCTAGATGATCTAGCAAGTTTTTGATGTAGGTCTCGGCATGGCTGAGATTGCCATAGATGAAGCTAACCGGATTATTAATCTCATGGGCAATGCCTGCCACCATTTGACCCAAACTTGACATTTTTTCGCTCTGGATCAGTTGGGATTGGGTGGACTGCAACTCTTGCAATGCACTGGAAAGTTCCATCGTGCGGATCTGGACTTGCACTTCTAGCTGCTCGTTCTGGACTTCCAGTTGTTGAAATAAAGCTTGCAGTTGAGCCGCCATGCTAGTGAACGATCGCGCTAAGCGACCCAACTCATCCGTACGATCGCAATTGAGTTGCACCTCAAACTCACCCCTAGCAACTTTTTCCGTGGCTTGCAAGAGCTGGTTTAAGGGCTGATGGACTTGTTGGCGCAGGATGCGGTAAAGGATGAACAGTTCCGACAACAGCGTCAATGAGCCAATTGCCAAATAGAGCAAACTCTCCTGCAAGGCCGCTTGAATTAAAAGGGGCATGGGATAAACCGTCACAAAGTACCAATCGGGACCCTGCAGTTTAGTAATCGCCCAAAAGGCTTCTCCATCAGGATCTTCAAAGACGGCTGCCTCCTGATTCAGTTGCTTCGCCTGGGCCAGAATGCGCTGAAGATGACGATCGCCCGTGTTTTGAATAGTTAACTGTCCTTTTTTCTCCAGGATTGCGGTGGTGTAGCGGGGATGGACAATCATGGTGCCATCCTGCCGAAAGATCATGTTGTAGGTTCCTGGGATCGTATTTTGCTGCGTCTGTGCCAGGAGGTCATTCAGGACAATGTCATTCCCGATCGAGGCCACATGCTGCCCTCGATCATTATCCACGGGGGTGACTAAAGACACCATCCACTGTTTGGGAACGGCATCGTAATACACCTTCGTCCAAAACGGTTTTCGGGTAGGGTTGTGGGTGCGATCGGCACCGTAGCCATACTCTTCTTGGAGAATATCCACATCCGATGCCGCTTCCAATCCCCAAGGGCTACTGGGACGATAGTCCACAGACAAATTTTCGGTACCGTTAATCCAAGTATTGGTGAAGCGACTGGTAAAGGCACGACCATAGAGACTGGCTAACCGATGAAACAACAACACCTTATGTTGCAGGATCGGCGTGATCGGAACGTTTCTGCCCAGAAAAACGGTGGCGGCTCGCTCTTTATCAAAGAATGCTAATGACTTTCCCTGGGGAAAATTACGCCAAGTGCCATCCTTCCAGGCATACATTAATTGATTGAATTCTGCCTGAGGGTTGGGCGTCGCATCTACTTTCAGATCCTGTAGGAGGTGTTGTTTAAGAATTTGCTGGTTATCCTGAGCCAGCCGAAAAATTTCGCTGTTCTGTCGTCCTTGATCCAGAATGCGCTGATAGAGTTGCTGGTTGACATTGTCTTCTAATGTTCTGAAAGAATGCCAATAGACCGTCCCGATCGCCGCTGAAGAAATCCCAACAATCACTCCCCCAATTTTGAGTAAAGTTTTGCGTGTTAAAGAAGTTGTCTCTGATTGCGATTGCCAAAAGGAACGATTAAACCAAGTGGGAAGGGAGGGTCGTATCATAACGCTTACAAATTGCCGAGCATAACTGGAGAAATAGCAATTGGGGAGGCACTAACTGAGGCACTAACTCAAGAGGCACTAACCTAATGGGTAAGAGAAGGCCCCACGGGACAAGCCTAGGAAAACGAGCACAAGACCGGGCGATCGGCGTTAAACCATCCGTGACGTTCTCCGCAAATTTCCCGAAAATAGCTGATAACACTTAACCTTTTCCAATATGCCTCAGTATTTTCCTGAAAACTATGGAAAAACTCAGCATTTTCTTGTAAAGAATTCAGTAAATTAGCAAATTGTCACTCAATCTGCTACCTCAGATCAGCGGATTGGCTGCTGATTATCCGATGGGGAGGCACACATTTCCATTTGGATCCACTCTTGTCAAGGAAGGCTTACCTCAATTTGCCAAATTTGTCTAAATCGGTAAACGCTACGCTAGAATTGTTAACGCTTCGTTACGGAAGCATTTGATTTTACTACCGAAGAAGCAAGTCTTACCCTTTTACCTTAAAGTGAACAATCATGTCTCTTCCGATTCGGAACGTTGCGATTATTGCCCACGTTGACCATGGTAAAACGACCCTCGTGGATGCGTTGCTGAAGCAAGCGGGAACCTTCCGAGAGAACGAGGATATTCCGGACTGCGTGATGGACTCCAACGATCTGGAACGGGAGCGAGGCATTACGATCCTGTCTAAAAATACGGCTGTCCGTTACAAGGAAACCTTAATTAATATTGTGGACACTCCAGGTCACGCGGACTTTGGGGGTGAAGTGGAACGGGTACTGGGCATGGTGGACGGCTGTCTGCTGATCGTGGACGCCAATGAAGGCCCGATGCCGCAGACCCGCTTTGTATTGAAAAAGGCGCTGGAACAGGGTCTACGTCCGATCGTGTTTGTGAACAAAATCGATCGAGCCCGCCAGGATCCCAACATTGCCGTTGATAAGGTGTTGGATCTGTTTATCGAATTGGGCGCGGATGACGACCAGTGTGACTTCCCTTACCTATTCGGATCCGGCTTAGGTGGCTTTGCTAAGGAAAAACCCGAAGAAGAGTCCGACAGCATGGAGCCGCTGTTTAATGCGATTCTGCGCCACGTTCCGCCGCCCGTGGGAGATCCTAGCAAGCCATTGCAGTTACAAGTTACGACGCTGGACTACTCCGATTACTTAGGTCGGATTGTGATTGGGCGGGTGCACAATGGAACGATCAAAGCCGGTCAGCAGGCCGCCTTGGTTAAGGATGATGGCAAGATCGTCAAGGCCAAAATTTCCAAGCTGCTGGGCTTTGATGGCTTGAAACGGGTGGAAATTGAGGAATCTGCTGCGGGTAACTTGGTGGCAGTGGCAGGTTTTGCTGATGCCAACATTGGGGAAACGATTACGGATCCAGACGATCCCCAAGCATTACCTTTGATTAAGGTCGATGAACCGACCTTGCAAATGACCTTTATGGTGAACGATTCACCGTTCGCTGGCAAGGAAGGTAAGTTTGTCACCTCTCGCCAAGTGCGCGATCGCTTGATGCGGGAGTTAGAGACCAACGTGGCACTGCGGGTAGAGGAAACGGATTCCCCCGATCGCTTCTCCGTGGCAGGCCGGGGTGAATTGCACCTAGGCATCCTGATCGAAACGATGCGGCGGGAAGGCTACGAGTTCCAAGTGTCGCAGCCGCAGGTGATCTTCCGCGAAATCAACGGCCAACCCTGTGAGCCCTTTGAAACCTTGGTGCTGGATGTGCCCGATGATGCAGTTGGGTCTTGCATTGAGAAGCTGGGAACCCGCAAAGCTGAAATGCAAAACATGGAAGCAGGCGGCAACGGACGGACGCAATTGGAATTTGTGGTTCCGGCGCGGGGCTTGATCGGTTTCCGGGGTGAGTTCATCCGGCTAACCCGTGGGGAAGGGATCATGAACCACAGCTTCTTTGAGTACCGTGGAATGGTGGGCGAAATTCAGGCTCGCTACAACGGGGTGATTATCTCCTTTGAAGAGGGAAGTGCAACCTTCTATGCCTTGCAGAATGCGGAAGACCGTGGCGTATTCTTCATCAAGCCGGGTACCAAGGTGTACAAGGGTATGATTATCGGAGAACACAACCGTCCCCAGGATCTGGATCTCAACGTCTGCAAGGCAAAGGCACTGACGAACCACCGGGCTGCGGGTGGGGATGAGTTAGTGCAGTTGAAAGCGCCGGAAGAAATGAGTCTGGAGCGGGCACTAGAGTACATCGGGCCAGATGAGCTGCTAGAGATTACGCCAGAGTCCATTCGTCTGCGCAAGTTGGAGAAGAAAAAGCTGGCGGGTAGAAAGTAATTGGATACGTTCCAGTTCATTCTTGATTCATTCAAAACTGAACTGATTTGACTCAGGAGGCGCGATCGCGCCTCCTTTTTTGTTGGCATTCACCCAGCCATCGCCAGCAACAGATCGCCAGCAACGATATGATTTGCTCCCTAAAAAGGGCCTTGCAACCCTTGCTAATTCAAAAATCTGTGCTACGTTGAGTTTAGAGGAATTGTATTCCTCATGCCTTAGACCGAAGCCCTAGTTGCTTTTGTCTTTGAGATTATTTGTTGTTTAGCAAATAGCGGAGGTGTTGCCCATGCAAGATAGTAGTAAACGTTTGGGTCGTCAGTTTGGTGTAGTCCGGCTGTGTTCCGGGGCTGTTCTCTAAGCTAGGCCAGCATGGGTTTTATGCCTTTGGCTTATTTTTAGTCACTGATTGAATTGAGTCATCGAAAGTCGTAAACACCCAATGAGTCTTTTGATCGCTTGGCCGATTTGGGGTTCTCCCGGCAGTCAAGGTATCCACTGAAGACCCGCTAGACCGCTCCTCCTAATATCTAACTCCTAAATTATCTGGGTTAGGTTAGGGGGAGCGGATAGTTTTTGGAAACTTTTTTGGGAAGAATATTGGTTAGACTAGGCTTTGTGTCACTTTGTAAAGCGTCCTCTGCCTTTTGGTAGAGGCCAGGAAGGTCTGTCTCCAGAAAACTGGATGAAGTTGTTATCCTAGAGGAGTCAACAGTTTTCCAAATTGGCTTCATTTTTGACGCGGTAACTTGGGCGTGCCTGAGTTAACAAATCGGGTGGGCTCCTGGTAAACTGTGATCTTAGACACAACGTTTTGTTAGAACAGACCCTACTTTGGGTTAGTCTGGCGAAATAATGCCGATCTTAAAATGTCCCTGTGTGGAGTAACCTTTACACAGGTTGTGAGGAGAAAAAACATGCTAAATATCCGATTGAACTCTTTGTTGGTTAGCCCTGCGGTTTTGGCGGCAGCTCTGCTGCTCGGAACCTCCGCTGCTCAGGCAGAAACCAAAGCACCTTCTGTGGATGCGCTGAGCCAAGTTAGCCAATACAGCCAAGAAGGCAAGTCTGCTAACTCCATTGGTCAAGTGACCTCTGTCTCCCAACTGTCTGATGTGAAGCCCACTGACTGGGCTTTCCAAGCACTGCAATCTCTGGTTGAGCGCTACGGCTGTATTGCTGGGTATCCCGATCGGACCTACCGTGGGAACCGAGCCATGACCCGCTACGAGTTCGCAGCTGGTCTGAACGCTTGTATGGATCGCGTCAACGAACTGATCGCAGCTGCCACGGCTGACTTGGTGAAGAAAGAAGACCTGGCCACCCTGCAAAAACTGCAAGAAGAATTTGCCGCTGAATTGGCAACCCTGCGCGGTCGTGTAGATGCGTTGGAAGCTAAGACTGCAACCCTGGAGAAACAACAGTTCTCCACCACGACCAAGCTGGCGGGTGAAGTGATCTTCGCAGTGACCGACGAGTTTTCTGCAACCCCCGCTGGTGGCGGTAACAACACTGTCTTCCAAGATCGGGTTCGTTTGTCTTTGAACACCAGCTTTACCGGCAAGGACTTGCTGGTAACCCGTTTGGCTGCGGGTAACGCTGAGAACTTCACCCTTCCCGGTGGCGGTTCTGAAGGTCTGCAAACCTTCAACTTTGGTAACACTGGCGCAAACAAGGTCAATGTTGACTGGGTTGCTTACTATACCAGCCCGATCGAAAACCTGAAAGTGTACATCCCCGCTGTCGGTGGTCTGCACTACGACTACGCACCCACTGCTAACCCCGTCCTGGATTCTGGCGATAGCGGTAGCACCACGTTGTCTGTCTTTGGTCAACGTAACCCCATCTACGCGATCGGGGGTGGTGCTGGTATCGGTGGAACCTACGACCTGGGCGGTGGTCTGAAGGTAACCGGTGGCTACTTGGCAGACAGCGCTAACAACCCTGCCAACAAAAATGGCTTGTTCAATGGTGACAACAGCATCTTGGCTCAAGTCAGCTACGCTCCTACCGATGCTAACTTCCAAGTGGCAGCAACCTACGTGAATGCATACCGTAGCGGTGGTGGCATCTTCGATGCAGGCGGTAATAGCACCGCTGGAGCTGTGGGTTCCTTGCCAGCCAACAGCCCTAGCGTTGTAGCAACCTCCAAAGCTGCTAAGGTCAATGCTTTTGGTATTTCTGCAGCCTATAAGTTCAGCCCCAACCTGGTTTTCAATGCCTTTGGGATGTATGCCCAAGCTAACTTCATTGATGATGGCTTTGGAAGCCAAGACATCTGGAGCTATGGCGCAGGTTTAGCGTTGCCCGACTTCGGTGCCAAGGGTAACCTGCTGGGCTTCGTAGTGGGCGCTGCTCCCTACGCTCCTGGTCGTCAAACCGGTGTTGCAACTCGTGCTGGTCGGTCTATTCCTCTGCATGTTGAAGGCTTCTACAAGTACCAAATCAATGACAACATCTCTATCACTCCTGGTTTGATCTGGGTGATCAATCCTGGTCAAGTGGATAGCAATGATGATGCGTTGATTGGGACTGTCCGGACGACCTTCACGTTCTAAGGATGTCTGAGCGGAATCCGCAATTGCAGAGTCCTCAATTTACAATCTTCAACTTACTCAGTTGAGTTCGTAATTAACAAAGCCTACCTAGTCATTAGGTAGGCTTTGTTTGTAGGCTTTGTTTTATGTTGATTGCTTCTGTGTTGGTTGATTCTGTCATTTTTGGGGGTTGCAAGGGTTTACAGGTTGGAGCCAAAGGCCCCCCAAACAAACGCCCCCCCAAACACCCTAAACAATCGAAGCCTCCTAATAGGAGGCTTCGATTGGCTGACATTGACACTTTTCAAGCTACTTTCAGTTCACATTCATCCAAGCTCATACGCCCTAACCCATTGAGGTTAGCTAGCGCCAACGCGAGGACCATCGTCCAACCCTAGGACATTCACATGGGCTTTGCCCTTATTTTCAAACCGTACTTCTTCATTGGGTAAACCCATTTCAGCGGCTGCACGGCTGAGGACGCAACGTTCCCGATTTTGTTGCAGGTTTTGGTGACGGATCATCAAGGCCCGAGTTCTTTGTTCGATCGACATATTCAGGTCTCCTCTGTAGCGGTGAGTAAATGGGTGAGGCTTAAGTAAGGGGATGGTTCGGGCTGTCTTATGGATTGCAGGCAGTCTCAGACTCCGGATTATGGGGTTGAACCATCACCCTGCTAGTTCTCCTTCTTGATTGAAGTATACCCTATCAATTCTGTATCTAAAGCTACAGAATGCTATCTTTTCAAAAAACTTAATATTTTGGGATGCGTAGGGTTTCAGGGTAGGGTTTTGGGTGTGTGGGTGAGACATCAGAGATGAAAATTGCGGAAGTTAGAGTACAAGTTGGATCCTATCAATGGTTTTACCGTGAGGCCAAGCCGAAGGGATCGGAGGTTTTGGGAATTGTCATTTTGCTCCATGGGTTAGTGTCCCAGAGCTATGGATGGCGGGAGGTACTGCCAGTTTTAGCGGAGCAGGGATATCGGGTCATCGCCCCCGATTGGCTGGGTTGTGGCTATTCCGACATGCCCGATCGCCTGGACTTTGCCTATACCCCAGAATTATTAATTGAAGCGCTGGGTGGCTTTCTAGATGCGTTAGAAATTGGTACTTGCACGATCGTGGCGCAAGGATTTCTAGCCACTGCCGGGATCCAATATGCCCTGCACAACCCCGATCGGGTCGATCGGCTGGCTGTGTTTAATGCACCCATTTTTCAAACCGTCAAACTGCCCTGGAAACTGAAACAGTTAGGGATTCCTTTGATCGGAGAAGCGCTCGTCCAAGATTTCACCTTGCCGGACAAAATTCTCGAAGGTGCAGGGGGCTACCGCGTAGAGGACAAGGACATGGACATCTATCGCCGACCTTGGATTAAAACCTCCGATGCGGGACGGGCACTCCATGCAATGGTGCAAAATCTACAACTCGCCAAGGTCAGCGCAGAACTGGAGCAGGGCCTGAAAACCTGGCGCAAACCCCTCTTGATTGGCTGGGGAATGCGCGATCCCTGGTTGCCCGTAGAGGCCGCTAAAGCCTTAGCCGCAGTGGTTCCCGATGGCGAATTTGTAGAACTGTATGAAGTGGGACATTATGTCCAAGAAGACTGGCCCGAAAAGGTAAATGATGCCTTGCTGCGCTTGCTGAAACGGCAAGCAATCTAACCGTTTTCGTGTCATTAGGTTAACGATGTTGTAATATTCGTTGCCGTTGCTTCATTCGTTATCCCGCAGTTTGATACACTGCACTACGGAGCCGATCGCGGCTGCGATTTTGAGGAGCTTGGCTCGGCTTGTTGTGTTGCATAAAAATATTTAACTCGGACTATGTCAAAGTTTCGGTCGATTCTCGCGGTAGCCCTTGCCTTCGTGATGGTGATGTTTGTAGCATTTACCCACCCTGCGGATGCCAAACCCAAGAAGGCCCAGGCTCAAACCTATGCGGCAGAGCAAATTGCGAAAATTCAAGCCTACGCAAGTGATATTCAGGCAATGCGCGATCGCTTCCCTGAACTTCAGAGCTTAATTGAACAAGAAGATTACATTTTTGCGCGCAACTTTATCCATGGCCCCTTGGGGGAACTGCGATTCAAGATGCTGACGGTCGCGCGGGATCTCTTCCCTGATGCCCGCAAGACCGCAGAAGAGGCATCCAAGGATGTCTTTAAGGCACTGAATGCCCTCGATCGAGCCGGGATTGATAAGGATTACCGGGCAGCGGCTCGGGCCTATACCAATTTGAACAAGGCCTTGGATTCTTTCTTCTCAGTAGTACCTCAAGGTTAGTCTATCCATCCCATCTTTGATTCGCCTGGAGGCTTCCCCCAGGATGGATGCCTTAAAGATTGAGATTGGTCACGTTGTGATCAGAATGGGTTTATCTGGAGATGTGTCTGTAGACATGTCTCCTTTTGCTGTTTAAGTATTGTGATTCTAGAAAAGAGAACTCAGGCATCCTATGCAGGTGGTCGTAATTGGTGCAGGCATTGTGGGTTCCACGATCGCCTATGAACTAGCAACCCAGCTAGATAGGCAAGGGCTGGGTACATCAGCCGATCGATCCATTAAGGTATTGGATCAGCAGTGCCACACCATCCAACCCAAACAAAACTGCTGTCCTACGGCAACGGCTGCGGCTTTGGGCGTTTTGATGGCAGCCATTAGCAAAAAAGAAAAAGGTCGTAACTTGCGAATGCGATTGGCTGGAGTGGACTGGTACGATCGCGTCATTCCTGACCTGGAAACCTGCACAGGTCTAACAATTCCCTATAATCGCCAGGGCATTTTAATGCTGCAATTTGCAGGCGATCGCTTGGATCCTTGGGAACGCTTAATCCAACTTCGGCCTCAACAAAATCGACGGCTAGAACTATGGTCGATCGAACAGTTACAGCAACACTGTCCTCAGTTGAACTTACAGGATGTGATTGCAGGCGTTTATTCCCCCGACGATCGGCAAGTGGATCCTGTAGCCCTCACCCAAGCCCTGGTACAAGGGGCGACCCAGCAAGGCGTGGAGTTTCACTGGGGCGTAACCGTTACAGGACTCTGTGAACAACAAAGTCAAACAGCCCTACAAACTTCGATCGGGGAAATTCCCTACGATTGCCTCATTATTGCCGCTGGGTTGGGATCGAGCCCGTTGACCCAAATCCTGCTCCAGTCCATCTCACCGGCCCTTGATATTCGACCGGTCCTAGGCCAAGCGATTCAAATCCAATTGCCCCAGCCCCTAGGTCATGCCAGTTTTCAACCCGTTGTGACGGGCCACGATATTCACGTTGTGCCATTGGGTGGGGCGGAATACTGGGTGGGGGCCTCGGTGGAACTGCCGCCGGAGGACTGGGGCGATCGCCGGGATTGCAGCCCCCTCCACCCCCAACCGGAGATGTTAGAAACCGTGTGGCAAGGAGCCCTGCAACTCATTCCAGAATTGGCGCAGGCAGAACGACGATCGCAATGGATTGGTCTACGTCCGCGCCCCTTTGGTCGCCCTGCACCGGTCATTGAATGGCTCTCAGGCAACCAGAATATCTTGCTGGCCACTGGGCATTATCGCAATGGAATTTTGCTCGCGCCAGGAACGGCGATCGCGGCGAGAGAGATGATTCAAGAACGGTTGGCTGAAGGGGCCATTCGCTGAAGGTGAGATAGCAGGAACCAGCGCATGGATAAAATTTACGCAAATAAAAATCTAAGGGATGGGTAAATAGGTAGATGGGATCGCAACCCATCGTGAACCGCCCTCCTTAATTATCTGTAACGTTTTGCGGAGTCATCCCTGCAATATTGGCGTTACACAGTGCGGTAAGGTTGAAAGAGTAGTTCAAAACTTGCTTTATTCAATTCGACGTAAGATATGTCCCGCACCATCCGTATCGCATCCCGCAAAAGCCAATTGGCACTGGTTCAAACTCACTGGGTTCGGGACGAGCTGCAAAAAGCGTTCCCCGACATCACCTTTGAAATCTTAACGATGAGCACCCAAGGTGACAAAATCCTCGATGCTCCTCTAGCAAAGATTGGGGATAAGGGGTTGTTCACCAAAGAGCTAGAAGTCCAAATGCTCGAGGGGCAAGCTGATTTTGCAGTCCATTCCCTCAAAGATCTGCCCACCAATCTTCCAGAAGGGTTGATGTTAGGTTGCGTGACGGAGCGTGAAGATCCAGCGGATGCGCTGGTTGTACACGAAAAATTTAAGGGAAGTAAGCTGGAAACGTTACCAGAAGGGGCAGTGATTGGCACCTCGTCCCTGCGGCGGTTGGCTCAATTGCGTCATCATTTCCCGCATTTAAGCTTCAAAGATGTGCGGGGGAACCTCAATACCCGTCTCGCCAAGTTAGACGAAGGGGAATACGATGGTTTGATTTTGGCCTATGCGGGATTACATCGTTTAGGCTTTGGCGATCGCATCCACCAAGTCATCCCCGCTGAGATTTCCCTCCATGCCGTAGGCCAAGGTGCCCTGGGGATTGAATGCCGTGAAGGCGACGAAGAGACACTCAAGGTGATTAAAGCCCTGGAACACTTGCCCACTGCGCAACGGTGCTATGCTGAACGGTCTTTCCTGCGGGAGTTGGAAGGGGGTTGTCAGGTTCCGATCGGCGTGAATACTGTGATTGCAGATGGCCAGTTAACGCTGACAGGATTGGTAGCCAGCTTGGATGGTCAGAAGTTGGTCAAAAATGTGGTTTCAGGCACACCTGAAGAAGCGGAAGAACTCGGTATTAAACTCGCCAATCTAGTGAAAGCAGACGGCGCGCTAGAAATTCTGCAAGACATTTTTGTAACGGTGAACCGATAATTGACACCTCCATTGACACCTGGCCAAAGTAACGAGGTATCCAGTGTAGCGATGAATCCAGGATAGCGATCGCCTACCGATCTAGCTACTTATCCACTGCTATGGATGAATGATGGGTTGGGGTTGATATTCATGGATTGATAACTTGATCTGCGACTTCGGTTCACTGCACTTTTTAGAAAAAGCCTCCTGTCCTGGGGGCTTTTTATTGTTTGTTGGTATATTCCATCAAAGATTCACCTATTCTGTTGAATCATCGAGTTTTCCAGCTAATTTCTCAGTAATACAACCTAAATGCTCTACTTCGTACCTATTATTGCGCGAAGACATTTCAATTATCCCATCGTATAATTTTTAGGGTTCCTGACTATGGGTCTCTTCAGTCCTCCTGAATTTTGTCAACTGCATTAGACAACCCTTCAGCTTATTGAGCGCGAACATAGGCGCAAGCACAGGTATGAATACCAAATACAGGTATGAATACTAAATACAGATAGTGAATACACCAAATACAGGTGTGAATATTGGCGTACATACATCAGACTATTGAGATCGCATTGAGTCTCAATAGTCGATCGATGAGGTCGTTGCTATGGATGAACCATTAATTGGGGAAATTCGATTATTTGGTGGAAACTTTGCCCCCCAGGGATGGGCATTTTGCCATGGGCAATTGCTAGAAATCACACAACATAGACCCCTCTTTGCTGTGATTGGTGCAACCTATGGGGGGGATGGACAAACCACCTTTGCCTTACCTGATTTACGATCGCGGGTTGTCGTGCATCAAGGTCAGGGAACGGGACTAACCCGACGGATACAGGGTGAAGTTGGTGGTGCAGAAAAGTTAAGCGAAAGTCAAATGGGCGATCGTCATGCCCCATATGGTCAAGTGTTAAACCACGGTGATACCGAAAAGAACAAAAGAGAGCACAAAAGAGAAAACAAAACGGCTGTAATACATTCACCCAATGCAACAGAAACGGCTGAGGTCATAGCAACGGCTAGGGGCACACAAGCCAATACGAGAGCAGAACAGGTGCCGCCCTACCTGGGACTGAACTATATCATTGCCCTAGAGGGCATTATCCCTGCACGTAGGGTCGATCGTTGATTGGAACTCGTCGTGAACTAGTTGATTGAGACTGATCGTTAGCTATTAATCGTTAGCTATTAGTCGTTAGCTATTAGTTATTCACTAGTAGGCATTAACTAGTTGGGCATTGAGGTGATGGGTCATGCGTAATGGGTTGGGTGATGCGTAGATGAGGTAAGGAACCATGTCTGAGCCGCTGATGGGAGAAATTCGCTTATTTGCTGGAAACTTTGAGCCACGGGGTTGGGCATTTTGCCATGGGCAAGTCCTTCCGATCGCGCAGTATGCGGCCCTATTTAGTGTGATTGGGACAACCTATGGGGGCAACGGGCGAACAACTTTTGCACTACCGGATCTACGAGGACGAGTTGCCTTGGGGGCAGGGCAAGGCCCCGGATTAAGCCTGCGTCGTCAGGGGGAAATGGGCGGGACAGAACCCATTCGTCAATCACAATCACCGATGCCTAAGGCCCCTGCGCCAATCCAGGATCGGGGAGCCCCCACTGAGCTATCTCTTCAATTGCCAGGGAACGATCGCCCAGCCATCCCTCCCAATACGGCTGCAACCGTTAACACAGATCACTCTCCTCTCACGCGTCAGAGTGAAGGGCATTCAAGGGAGAGAGCTGGCGCAATGCCGCCCTATCTGGTTTTGAATTACATCATTGCGCTGGAAGGTCGTTACCCTAGTCGATCGTAGGTGGTCGATCGTAGGTGGTTGATCGCAGACACCGTCGATCGTAGACATTGGCAAAGTTCAAGCGATGGGGAATAGCCGTCACGCTTTCAGTCACGTTTTCAGTAACGCTTTCAAGGAGGCTAAATGAAAAGTCGAAATTTTCGAGCAAAGTTATCCCCACAAAAATTATCACCACAAAAGTTATCCTCAAAAAAGTCATCACCACACAAGTCATCGCCACAAACACCAGCCCTTTCCAGCCCATCGTCCCAGCTTGCAGAGGTTTCATCCCCCCTATTCGATCGCCCATTACTAGATCAAACCCTGTTGGAACGATCGCTATTGGGGCGACGTAATTTTTTAGGATTAGGATTGCTTTTTTCGTCCAGCGCGCTGATTCCACAATTCTTGCAAGCGCTCAATCACACTCTCAATCCCAAAAAAGCTGAGGCCGTCTCCTTCGCGTCGCCTGTCGAGCCAGCCAAGCCAGCTCTCTCCACAACAAGTCAGTTGTTAGACCAGCCAGGATGGTCGATCGGGTTTTATCCCAAGGCTCATTCCAAGGCGCGATCGTTGATCTCCGCCAAGGATTTGCAGCATGGTGATCCCAAATTTCTATCCTTGGGTGCGCAAGTGACCATTGATCGTCTCTACTTGCCCTCCAAGTATCCTTTGCAGTCTCTGAACGTTTCCATTGACTATCAACCGACAGAACTGGTACAGACGATTAAAGTCTGTGCATGGAGCTATTGCGCCAATGGGTTGAACCGTAGTCCCGCAACCAGCTTGTTTGTGCCCGTGAAGGCTGGGAAGGGTTTAACCCTGACAATGGATTGGCTCGTTGCAGGCTCGTTGGAAACCGGTTCGATCGTCCATCAATTGGCTGTGGGTTCAGGACAAGCGTTGCCAAAATTGCAACGGGGTTACTATGTCATAGCTGGGCGTCGTCAATCCACAGGAGATTTCCCGCAATGGAATACTTACCATTCCATTCCGCACTCTGAAATCAGTGATTCGAGTGTTTTAAAACACATTGATCTCAGGGCGAAGGATGCATCTCCGATCGATTTTCCTTATTTACTTCTTTCTGTAGATTATGGGAACAGTCCAACCGTTTAAAGTTTCTTCCCGTTCATGTTTCTTCCCATGGTCACGATTCACGCTATCTGTCAAGATTCGTGAGATCTCTTGAGCGCTTCTTCGAATATTCATTTGAATATTCACTGGCAGATCCAATCTCCACCGGAAGCTCCACTGTTTCTCACACCTGTACCACAACCCAGGTGACTTCTTGTGCTACAAACTACGTGACTTCTTGTCGATTGCAGTACAAATGAATCACAGTACAAATTAATCGCATCTTAACTAAAGCAATCTTTCAGTGCGTAAATCACTTGATCCTGTTGCTCGTGGGTGAGTTCTGGGAACATCGGCAGAGACAGGACTTCGTTAGCGGCCTTTTCCGCAACTGGCAACTGGCCTTCCTGGTAACCCAACGATCGATAAATGGGTTGTAAATGCAGCGGTAATGGATAGTACACATTGCAATTGACGCCCTTGGATTGCAGAGCTTGTCGCAATTGATCGCGCTGCCTCCCATCCGATGCTTTGACCCGAATGGTGTACTGGTTCCACACATGGACTCCCTGGGAAATATCCTGGGGCAATTCAATCTCAGCGATCGAACTGAGCAATTCACCATAGCGATCGGCGATGGCTTTGCGTTGTTGGTTCCACTGCTGCAAGTAGGGCAACTTGATGCTGAGAATGGCCGCTTGAATCGCATCCAGCCGACTGTTGACCCCTAGGTCTTCGTGGTAGTACGTCCCCGTACGCCCGTGATCCCGAAGCACCCGTAATGTCTTCGCGATCTCCGGATCATTGGTGGTGATAGCACCGCCATCGCCACAGGCTCCCAAATTTTTGGTGGGATAGAAACTAAAACAACCGATGTGTCCAATACTCCCGACCGCTTGGCCCTGCCACGCTGCACTGGTTGCCTGGGCACAGTCTTCAATGACCGCTAAATTGTGCTGTTGGGCGATCGCCATCACGGCAGTCATATCCACTGGGTTGCCAAACAAATGGACTGGAATCATCGCCTTTGTCTTGGGCGTAATGGCAGCCGCAATTTTTGTGACATCCAAGTTAAAACTGACGGGATCGATGTCGATGAAAACGGGTTTTGCACCCACGTTACTGATCGTCTCTGCGGTGGCAATAAAGGTAAAAGGCGACGTAATCACTTCATCGCCAGGGCCGATTTTTAAAGCCCGCAGGGCAAGGTAGAGCGCATCGGTTCCCGAATTACAAGCCACACAATCCTGGGTGCCCACAGCAGCGGCCAATTGGCGTTCAAAGTCCTCAACCACGGGTCCACCAATGTAGCGTCCCGAGGCTAAAACCCTCAGAACAGCTTGGTTTAGGTCTTCGCCAATCAGTTCAAACTGCTGCGACAGGTCAAACGGGGGAATCGTCTTCACTCAGGTACACCGCACATAAAACTTTTCAGCATTGTTTCAATAAACCTGGCCCATGGCAAGTGTCCGAGTCAAGTCGTTGGGTCAAGTCATCGGGTCAAGTCGTCGGTGTAGAGGGCGACTAGCCAGGAAAAACAGGCTGTTAGCGATCGGGTGCAGAGGGCAGTAAAGCCATGGGACGGGCCTGGTGAGGCAATGAATCGCGATCGCGGGGTTGGGCAGGTAACAAGCGTGGCGAGGACGTTACCCGTACCCGCAGAGGACGGCGCGAGGATTGCCGAACCGGCGATCGGGGGCCGGAAGATAACCAGGGTTGAGTGGACTGGTTGGGGATCCGATGAAGAGGTCGATCGCCCCGAGGATTCTTGGCAAAGGTCAGGAGCAGCCACAGGATGCCGACCAAGAATGCGCCCGTACCCATGGCAAACGCGAAAAGAGAGAGGTGGATCAATCCCACCCAATCCACCAGCGATCGCAGGACAAGGCTGAGGGTACTGACAATAAAGAGCAAGCAGGCAAGGTTGAGCAAGAGGATGACTCGATGGTTGTGGCGAGCCTGTTGCTGCAAATATCGGAGCTTGCGGTGAATCGCGGGTCGGTTATCAGCAAATTGCAGGGCTTGGAACCGTTCTGCACTCGTAATCCGCAGTGCTTTCTCCAGTCCCTGTTGTCGCAAAATCGCCCCCCCTAAAAGACATCCGCTGGCCAGCACCATCAGAACGGAGTTGAGGATGAGTTGTAGGAGTTGGGTGGTTTGTTCGACGGTCATCCGATCGTCCCTCCTGGCTTCCTAGAAGTGGCTGGGTTATGAGGCAAATTTTGTGAGGCAAGTTTTGTGAGGCAAGTTTTAGGTGATTTTCACATTTCCGATGCTTTTTACAATAGCATAGATCGGGAAGGGGATAGTTCAAGAGTACCATTTATTCCGTCCTAGCAGTGACCTGGATATTCTGCCAATCCAGTAACGCTTGGGTTAGTCCCCCTAGGGTATACTCCCTGGCCTCAACGTCTACCCGTCCCAACAAATCTTGACACGTTTTTGAGGTTTGGGGACCGATCGAGGCGAGGCAGACCCGATCGAGCAGGGCATGGGGGGAACCGTCGATCGCGGCGTCTAGGAGTTGATAGAAATGGCGAACGGTTTTGGAACTGGTGAAGGTAATCATATCCACCGTCTGAGCTTGCAAGGCTTGGAGTGCCGCAGGGGCGATCGCCGCAGGGCAGGCGGATTGATAGGCTGGAACTTCGACTACATTTGCGCCCTGGGCCGTAAATTCTTTCACCAGCACCTCCCGACCTCCCGACTCCACCCGAGGAAAGAGCAGCTTGAGCCCTGCCACAGGGTCTGGAAAGCTTTCAATTAGGGAATCAGCAACAAAATTAGGCGGAATAAAATCTGGATGCAGACTGCGCGATCGGAGACAATCGGCTGTTTTTTCTCCCACTACTGCAATTTTGACTGAGCCGATCGCCCTTGCATCATGGCCCAGTTCCAAGAGGCGATCGCAGAAATAATTGACCGCATTGGCAGAAGTCAGGATCAGCCAATCAAAGGTCGTAAGTTCGGCAATTGCCCGATCGAGGGCATCCCAACTGGAAGGGGGTGTAATTTCTAAGGTAGGCATTTCCACCACCGCTGCACCTTGAGCTTGCAGTAAGTCGGTAAACTCGCTAGATTGGCCAGCAGAACGGGTAACTAAAATCGTGAGATCGCGCAGGGGGCGTTGAGCAGCAGGCTGAGGCATAGAGGCAGCATCTATCGTTAAGGCAGTCCTCAAATTTTGCAGCAGGGCGGCGTCCAAGGAAAGAGTTGCCTGAGCATCCTGTTTTTTCTGAATCGCTAAAAATTCTCGCAGGCGCACCACTTCGCCAATTACCATGACACAAGGTGAGAGGGCTTCTCCTTTAGTTATTTGAACGATATCCCCTAGGGCACCGATCCAGATGCGCTCATTAGCTCGGCCCGCCCATTGAATGATCGCGATCGCGGTATTGGATGGCTTACCGTGGTGGATGAGTTGCTCGACGATCCTAGGCAGGTGGCGACCACCCATCAGAATGACGAGGGTTTCTAGATTCACCAGCGTGACCCAGTCGAGGGCATCGGGATCATGAGCACTAAGTATCGCAAAGCAGCGACTCAGAACCAAATCCGTCAGAGGGATTCCCGCATACAAGGGAGCAGCTAGGGCCGAGGAAACGCCAGGAACAACTTCGTAGGGAATCTGGGCTGCTTTCACCGCTTGAATTTCTGAAGTTGTCCGACCAAAAATAAAGGGATCTCCACTTTTTAATCGAATCACGCGCCGATTTTGTTGACATTGATCAACAATCAACCGATCGATTTCTGCCTGCTTTAAGCTTGGTTGCCCCCCCCGTTTACCAACATTAAAGACTAGACTGTTAGGAGGAATATATTGTAGTAATTCTGCATCAACCAGCGCATCATAAATAACTACTTCCGCTTGGCAGAGAAGCTGATAACCCCGCACCGTCAGAGCTTCGATCGTCCCACAGCCAGATCCTACAAAATATGCAACACCTTTCATAAAACCTCAAAGAAACTTTAATTAAGCTTAGAAATATTAAGCCAATCTTATAATCTTAATTTTCCATTGAAAAAATATATGGGTTTAAGGTAGATTAGCAGACATAGTATGAATAAAGTGTTAGAAGTAAATTCACTTGACGGTTCAGTAACTCTTGATTGCTCAATTATTTTTGATTTGCCAAAATTTTAGAAGACAGCTGCTCCTAGGTTGTGTCCTTTACCTAGGTTGCGTCTAATCTTGGTTTCTGGCATCTATCTTTGCCAAGCTTGATTAGATAACTCAAGGTTGATTAGTTCCTTTCGCACAGATATTCAAGTCGGTTAATTTGTTAGAGCAAGGTGCTTTAGTTAGCTGCTTTCAAACCTTGGAAATGTTGGGCAGAATCTTTAGCCAATCTATCTGCGCTAAATTCTAACCCTTAAAATCTCCATTATTAAGACTGTATCTTACTATACCAATTTGCGATTAATCCGATTCTCTCTGCTGTTGTTGGAGAGAAGCATTAAAAGCAGATTTAGCTTTAACAGGTTTGTCTGGCAACCAAGTATCTGGGGCGGTTTAGTGATGGCTTTTGTGGACTGCGACGGGTTTGTGCTGGAATCTGTAATGGATCGATCTCCGACGATCGTTTCTCCAGACCAATCTTTAGTGGACGCCCTAGGGCAAATGCAAGGAAGAAGGCCCTGTTATCCTAACCAATCAACTTCTCAACCTAATGGGCAGCAGTCGAGTTACGTTCTGGTGGTCGATCGTGGCAGGCCCCTCGGAATCGTGACTGAATGTGATATTGTCCGGCTGTCAGCCGCTGGGGAAACCCTCTCCAGTTTGCAAGTGCAGGATGTTATGACCCCTAACCTCCAAACCTTGACCTGGGTTCCAGGGTCACCGATTATCCAAGTCTTGCCCTATTTTCAGCAAGCTCGAATGCGTCATCTTCCCGTGGTCGACCAGCAAGGGTTACTTTTAGGGATGATTACATTAGAAGGACTTCGACGATCGCTGCAGCCCGTGAACTACTTACGGCAACGGCGAGTGAGTGAATTAATGACCCAGCCAGTAATTTGGATACCTCCAACAGAAACACTAGTCGCAGCAGCTAGTCGGATGGCGCAACATCGCATTAGTTCTCTTGTTGTTGCTGTTCAAATGAACGACTGCGTTTTGCCCCAAGGGATCCTTACGGAACGTGACATTGTTCAGTTACAGATTCAAGGGGTAAACTTCGATGCAACGATCGTGGCTGACGTTATGAGTCACCCCGTGATTCATGTCTCTCCTAATAGTTCTCTTCAAGCTACTGAACAATTGATGCAGAAATATTGCATTCGTCGAGTCGTCGTTATTGATGAACACCAAAACTTACAGGGGATCCTGACTCAAACCAATCTCATTCAACTTTATGATCCGCTGGAATGTTTACATATTATTCACAATTTAAAGCAGCAGCTTCAAGTCTTGCAAGACGTTGTCGTTCAACATAATCAAGATTTAGAGACAACAAATCAAAGACTATGCTTAGAAATTAAAAGGCGAGAAAGAGTTGAACACAATTTGAGAACAGTTCAGCAAGCCTTAAGTTATGAATTTGGTCAACGTACCAGGGCACTTATAGAAACCAATCAAAAGCTGCGGCAAGAAGTTCTAGAACGCCAATGTGCAGAATCGCGGTTGAAAGCAGCTAATCTAGAGTTGCAATATCGGTTGGCAGAACTGGCTCAACGCAATCAAGAAATTGCACTGTTGGGTAAACTCAGCCATTATCTCCATGCTTGTCAGACGATCGAGGAAGCCTATGGAATTTTGCCCAAATTATTGGCATCGATGTTTCCCCAAGTATCAGGTCGTTTGTATTTATTTGGTGATGTCTTATCTGACTTTAATAACGATAGCAACCATGCAATAAGAGCTCAACTGCCTTCGGAATATGCCGATCAAGCCCATGACCTCACTAGTCATATTATTACTTGGGGAACCCCAGCCCCTCCACTCTGCTCAACAACTAGCCTGGCAGCTTGTTGGGCGATTCGTCAGGGGCAAGCCCATCAAGGGCATCAAGGGCAGGTCGATCGGAGTTGCCAACATTGCATGATCACGGAGGATTGGAGACATCGGGTTTGTATCCCCATGTTGACTCAAGGCCAATCGATTGGACTTTTACTCTTGGGAACCAACTGGGAAATTTCAGAATCCACCCACCAGTTGGCAGTGACCGTCGCCGAACATGTCGCTCTAGCATTAGCCAACTTAAAACTCAGGGGCGATTTGCGTCACCAAAGTATTCGCGATCCTTTGACAGGATTATTTAACCGACGTTACTTACAAACCGTTCTCGATCAGGAACTGGAACAAGCCGAACAGCACCAGCAGAAATTGAGTTTGATTATGCTGGATATTGATTATTTCAAACGCTTAAATGACACATTGGGGCATGAGGCAGGCGATCGCGTGTTACAACAATTGGGCCGATTGCTACTGTCTAATAGTCGCTCTACGGATGTAATTTGTCGCTATGGAGGGGAAGAAATTATTTTAATTTTGCCGAATACCGATTTGAAATCGGCCTATTGCCGAGCCGAAAAATTGCGGCAGCAAATTAAACACTTTCAGTTTTTCCCCTCCCCTCCCCTCCAAAAAACGGGGTTTCAACCCTCAATGGCAGACTATCCGCCCACTGCAAGCCTAGACTATCCCAGTCCAACTGTCACCGTTTCCCTAGGCATTTCCAGTTTTCCGCTCCATGGAAAATCTCCTAACGAGCTCCTGCGGGCTGCAGATGGGGCTCTTTACCAAGCCAAACGGCTAGGACGCGATCGGGTAGCCGTCGCCTCCTATCTGTCAGAACAATCATCAACAAAATCTGAAGAGGCAATCCTTCCCCCTTCTCTATTACCCAATTAAAATCTAGGATGCCTTTTTCTTATCTTTGCGTGCTTTGTCCTTTTCCTGTTGCTTTTGACGTTTCTCTGCAACCTTAGCCGTGCGATCGGCTTCAATCTTAGCCAATCTCGCTTTTTCCTTTTCCTCAGCAATTTTATCGAGATAATATTTGTAATCACCTCGGTACAGCCGAAACTCCCCATCCCGAATTTCTACAATCTTGGTAGCCGTTTGGGAAATAAAGTAGCGATCGTGGGAGACGATGATGACCGTACCGTCATAGTCTCGAATAGCACCTTCCAGCATTTCCTTAGCGGGAATATCTAAATGGTTCGTCGGCTCATCTAAAATCAACAAATTGACAGGTTGCAGCAACATTTTTGCCAAAGCGAGTCGGGCTTTTTCGCCACCACTGAGGGACTCCACTCGCTTGAATACGGTATCGCCACTAAACAAAAAACGCCCCAGTAGAGTTCGGACTTCTTCATTTGTCCAATCGGGCATTTCATCGTGGATGGTATCCATGACGGTTTTATCAAGATCCAACGCTTCCGCTTGGTTCTGTTCAAAATAGCCTGGAATCACGTTGTGATCGCCCAGCTTTACCGTGCCTTCCGCCGGAGCTTCCATTCCGGTCATCAAGCGTAGTAGGGTCGATTTACCGGCACCATTAGGGCCCACGATCGCAATTTTGTCCCCCCGTTCAATGAGCAATTCTGCCCCCAGGAACAGCAACTTCTCTTCGTATAAATGGGTGAGGTTTTCAATCATCACCACTTCCCGGCCACTGCGCGGTGCTTCCGGAAATTTAAACCGTAGGGTTCTCACATCCGATTCCGGCGCTTCGATCAGTTCAATTTTTTCTAATTGCTTTTCGCGGCTCTTAGCTTGGGTGCTGCGGGTGGCACTGGCCCGGAAACGATCGACAAATTCCTGTTGCTTTTCAATTTCCTTCTGCTGCCGTTCGTAGGCAGCCTGTTGGGCACTTTTCTGCTCGGCTTTCTGCTCTAGGTATTTGGAATAGTTACCAAGATAGGTACTCGAAACGCCGCGCTCAGTTTCCACAATTTGGGTACAGAGCCGATCAAGGAACTCCCGGTCGTGGGAGACAATAACCATGGGGGTATTCAAACCCTTAAGGTAATTCTCTAACCATTCAATCGTATCCAAGTCCAAATGGTTAGTCGGTTCGTCCAGTAGCAGCAGATCGGGTTCCTGCAGAATCACCTTTGCCAACCCCATCCGCATCTGCCAACCACCACTGAAGGCACTCACAGGGCGATCGGCATCCTCCAACTCAAAGCCCATTTCCGGCAGAATTTTACCAATCTTACTATCCAACCCATAGCCATCCATGGCTTCAAACTGCCGTTGCAGCTTGTCCATTTTATTCAGCAAGCGATCCAATTCTTCTGGGGTAGCTGTTTCCAGGGCATGGTGGACTGCCTGCAATGCCTCGTGGACTTGGTTGACTTCCCCAAAGGCTTTCCACAACTCATCCCGCACCGTGCGTTCTTCGTCTACATCAAATTCCTGACTCAGATAGGCAATGCGGAGACTGCTAGGCCGAATAATCACTCCGTCCGTCGGTTCAATCTCCCCCATGATGATTTTCAACTGGGTGGATTTGCCCGCTCCGTTCACACCGACCAAGCCTACCCGATCGCCGGGTTTGACTTCCCAATTGACATCCTTGAGAACTTCTCCGGTCGGATAAATTTTGCTGATGCGTTCGAGGCGTAGCATTGGGCTGGCTCCAGGGTGGGATAGTTAAGCAGTGGAAGGGTTAGGAAGGGTAGAGTTAAGAATCGTAACAGCTTGCTTGAACGGATCTATTGTACGAGGAGCTGGCCCCAAACGGCGACGATCGAGGGACAGGATGGGCCAAATATTTTTGGGGTTAGCTCAAGGGGCGGTGAAAGCAGGGGTTTAGGGCCGATCATTCGCAGCAAAGCAAACTTGGAGAATGGAGCAATCATCTTCAAACAGTTCGGTGGCCTTGAGACTACGAATTTTTTCGAGAAGTTGGTCTAGATCTAGCCTTGGCGTAGTTGGAGCTTGTTGAAAGTTTTGTTGTGTCAAATCGACTAGTAGGGTCGTAAATTCCGTCAAATTCCAAAAGGTTTGATCTTTTTGGCGAACTTCATAGATGCCGTCACTGAAAATGTAAAGTGTGCTGTGGGAGGAAATGGACACAGTTGCTTCAGTGTATGCAGCATCTGAATAAACCCCGATCGGGAGGCTGCGCATTTTCAGGAGTTGGGCTTGCGGCTGACCTTCGTTATCCGGTGCGATCAAAAGGGCTGGGGGATGGCCAGCACTGGCATAGGTCAGTTGCTGGGTTGAATGATTGTAAAGGCCGTACCAAATGGTAAAGTACCGCTCATTTTGCTCACTCATCCGAAACAACTTATTAAGCGTGGCGAGGACTTGGGCTGGCTGATAGAAATTTAAGTCGGGCAGGGATTGGGAACGCAGCAGATTTTGAATAAAGACAGAGGGTAAGGCAGCGCCTAACCCATGGCCAGACACATCTAGAAGATAAATAACCAAGTGTTCCGCATCTAGCCAATAGTAATCAAAACAGTCCCCGCCTAAATGCTGGGAGGGTAAAAAGCAGTGCTGGATTGAAATTGGCGTTGTGATAGCTTTTGGCAATAACGATCGCACATAGGTTGCTGCTTCGGCCAGTTCACTTTCGAGTTTTTCAGTTTGTTGCTGGAGTGTTTGAGCTGCGCTTTTGAGCGCTTGATTCGCTTGGTATAAGCGAAGCCCTGCCCTCACCCGTGCTTTCAGTTCACCTGCCGCGATCGGTTTTGAGAGAAAGTCGTCTGCCCCAGCATCCAAGCCAGTAATCAGATCATGGCTTTCCGATCGATTCGTCAGCAGAATAAAAAATGCCGCTGCAAGCTGAGGATCTTGCTTAATGGTTTGGCACACTTCAATCCCCTCAATTCCCGTCATCACCCAGTCACAGATGATCAGAGCAGGCTGAATTGTTTTAGCTTGGATCAGTCCTTCTTCACCACTTGCCGCAGTTGTAATGTCATAGCCCTCCTCCCGAAGAATCTTATTCAGGAGAATTAGAATAAATGGGTCATCATCAATGATGAGAATGGGAATCATAAAGTTGTAAATGGAAAATTAAATTCAACATTTACTGTTGTATTGATTATTATATTGATGGATAGATTAATTAGGGAGAGTGAATCTATAATTCATCTCCTCATTAATCTACTAATTGATACTTTCTAGCCTATTGGTTTCGCGAACTGAACTATTAAAGCTGCGGTATTAGCACACAAGATTGATTAGCACACAGTATTGGCACAATGTATTAGATAAATTGGCAATATTCAAATCAGGTGGGCGGGATTAGGACAGGGTGAACGATGGAATCATTCTCAGTTGCTCAAACATACTCATTACAAGTTAGATCCGATGTTTCAGTTCTAACTCAAGTTTTATCCTGGTTTAATCAGCTTTACCAGCCCAGCATTCCTAACAATATCTGGCTACAATGCCAAACGATTTTAGCGGAAGGACTGACCAATGCAATTCGTCATGCCCATCGTGATCAGCCTACTACCACACCTGTGGATATTGAAATTATCATTGCTCACCAACAGATCATCATGAAGATCTGGGATTGGGGTACAGCATTCGATCTCAGCCAAAAAATTCAATCACTCCCCGATCGTATTGATCCGCAACAATACGGTGGTCGAGGCATTCAAATTATGCAGAAACTTGCCGATCGTATCCACTACGATCGCATCGATGACCAACGCAACTGTCTCGTTATCGTGAAGAACTATTGAGATCGCTTTGTGCTCAGCGTACCTGTCTCGTTATCGTGAAATTGTTAATCAGGATCGGGCATCATCATTGCTTAAATACGATGCAAATCGCTGCTGAAAGTAGGCATGAACTTGCGTATATTCGCTTTGGATCAGTTGGCCCATTTCTACAATTTGGTCAAGCTGATGTTGCCGACCACGGGTTTCTAATTCGCCGCAGAGTTTAGCCAGTTTCACCGCACCTAGGTAGGCACTGCTAGATTTCAGTTGATGGGCCGATTTTGCCAGGGTTTGGGCATCTTGGTGTTGGATTGCCTGTTGAATAGTTTGTAAGAGTTCTGGTGTATTGGTGAAATAACACGCTAGAAGCGCAGCCAAGGTCGATCGATCTCCCTGGATCATGTCCTGGAGCTTCTGTAAATCGACTTCGCTGATGGTAGGTGCAGCCAGAATGTCGGGAGACAGCATCAATCCAGCCGCTGCGCTGCGGTCAGACGGAGATTTGATTGCAGCCGCCCGTGCAGGGGTAACCTCTAAACCGGATGGAGCCAGCGGCTGAGGCTGACTACCAGAAGACGTTTTGAGTTGAGCTGAGACAGCGTGTTCCTGTGCTTGAGGAGCTTGTCCCAGTTGAGGAGCTTGTAACTGGGGTTTTGCCTTCGAACGATCGCACGCTTGCTTTTGCCAACGTTCGATCGCCCTTTTGAAATCATCCGGTTGAATCGGCTTGCTGAGATAGTCATTCATCCCAGCCTCCAAGCATCGTTCCCGCGCCCCGTCCAGCACATTGGCTGTAATCGCAATAATGTGAATAGGCGGCACTAACCGATCGGGGCACTGACAACTTTGCTCCGCTTCCCAGGCTCGAATTCGGCGAGTCGCTTCTAGACCATCCAGCATCGGCATTTGGATATCCATCAGAATAATGTCGTAGGACTGACGTTTCACCGCTTCCCACGCCTCTAGCCCATTGGCCGCCAGATCCGCTTGATGCCCCAAACGCTTTAACATCAAAAAGGCTAGTTTTTGATTCACGGGGTTATCTTCTGCCAGCAATACACGCAGAGGCTTCTGAACGGTTTGAGATGTGTTTTTTGGGCTTGAGTTAGCCGCGATGCGATCGGGGGTGCGATTCAAATTGTCCGGAATCGGCTTGTTGTTCAGCGCTTGAATTAAACCGTTAGATAGCTGAGACCACCGAACAGGCTTACTCAGCCAAATTGAAGCATATTGTTGTTCTAAAACGTTCTTCTGGGATTGCCCTGGAGGACTCAAGAAAATTAAGGGTACATTACGCAACTGGCTGTGTTGTTGAATTTTTTGAATCAGTTGACCGTTCTCTACAGCAGCCATCTTGGCATCCAGAATGGCAATATCAAAACTTGGGAATGGATTTGTCGCTGCTGATAATGTTGCAGTTGATAATGAAGTCACTGATAATGTTTCTGATGGTAATGCTACTAATGGCAATCTTTCTGTCGATACTGTTTCTGCTGACTGCGAATCTGCATCCTGTAGAGTTGACGCCTGCAAAAGCGCAAGAGCCGCCTCGGGAGAAGCAACAGCCATGGCTTGCATTTGCCAAAATTGAGCTTGTTGCACCAAAAGATCTCGATAGGTGGCAGAGCCCTCAATAATCAGTAATCGCTTACCCGCCAATTCTGATAGATTCAACATTTCCCCAGACGATAAATCTGTGCGGGGAAGGTGCTGTGTAGCCGTTCGATCGACTGGCACAGAATCGACTGGCACAAAACCTACTTGAGGATTATTGCTTTGACCAGGATTCGTTTGACTATCATTTGCTTGAACAACGATCGTAAAATAGAACGTAGACCCCTGATGAGTCGTTTCGGCTAGCCCAGCAATGCCCACCGGCTTGGCTAATCGTTCAAATTCTGGCGGAGGTAGTTGAAAATAGTGGGGTTGCTGTCCGGTGAAAGTTCCGTTACTTTCCACCCAAATATCCCCACCCATTAACTTACACAGTTGTTTGCTAATGGCTAGCCCCAATCCGGTTCCCCCGTAATGGTTGGCTGTTGAAGCATCTACTTGGCTGAATGGCTTAAATAATCGATCGCGCCGATCACGGGGAATACCAATACCAGTATCTTGGATGATAAATAGCAATTCATACTGCGATCGTAAGTTCTGAACTGGCTGGGCAGTAATGTAAACGACAACCTCTCCTGCATCGGTAAATTTAATCGCATTATTGAGAATATTCACTAAAATTTGGCGCAAACGGTGACGATCGCCAATCACTTGCCGAGGCACTTTAGGACTCATTAGGTAAGCCAGTTCCACCCCTTTTTCGTAGGCTTTACTACCTAATAAATCTAGAATTTCTTCAACACAAGTTTGTAGGTTAAACGGTTGGGATTCTAACTCTAACGCTCCAGACTCAATTTTAGAAAAATCCAGAAAATCATTAATAATCTCAATCAGAGCACTACCACTATTCCGAATGGTAGTCACAAAGTCCTGTTGCTGAGCATTTAAAGTCGTATCGAGTAAAAGATCCGTCATCCCAATGACGGCATTCATGGGCGTCCGAATTTCATGGCTCACCATCGCCAAAAAATTACTCTTGGCTTGATTCGCCGCTTCTGCATCCCGTCGTGCTTTTTCCAACGCAAAGTTTTTGAGCGTTAATTCCTCACTGCGTTGAGTTTCCTGCTCTAGTAGTTTCTTCAGGGCTTGTTCAGATTGTTTCCTTTGCGTAATGTCTTGATAGATCCAAAAGTGGCCTTGATACTGCCGATCGACAAAAATAGGAATATACGATCGCTCTAGCGATCGGCCATCAGCTAACAGCACCACATCGGAAAGAACAGGTTTTCTTTGACTAAGAATGGTTGCGATAGTCTGAAAAGTCAGTTCAGGATCATGGAAATGACAACTAGTAACTTTTCCCAGGTCTGCACAGTTTTGGCCAAGCAGGTCTGACGGCGACACTGGAAGGGTAAAGAGGTCACAAAAAGCCTGGTTTACCAGAATAATCTGCCGCAATTCATTTTCAACGAGAACCCCCACTTGCAGATTTTCAATTAAGGTGGCCAGCTTTGCATTAGCTAGCTGAAGTGGTGTTTCAATGGACTTTTTGGCTGGCAGCTTTTCAACAATACAAAGGTCGTAGAGTGGCAAGCCCTGAGGATCACAGATCAAAGAACGGGTGAGATTGACCCATTGTCGTTGGCCATCTTTGCGCAGACACAATTGCTCCGCAGAACTTACCGATTGCGTCAGATTGCAGGAAAGAGCCTGAGAAGGCACGATCGTTGGAGATGAGTTTTCTTCGCTTGCTGAAATTTCATCTACCGCAATGAGGTCATGCCACGATCGAGACAGTAATTCTGCCTCCGTGTAGCCTACAAGTGCACAGAATTGAGGATTAACCTTGAGGAATTGGCCTGAATGCACATTGGTCAGCGTCATGCCCACGCCAGCTTGCTCAAAGACAACATGAAACAGCATTTCAGAATTAACGTCTGCTAGCGAATTCGATGCAGTCATGGTTGGTGAGAGGGGATTGGCAACTGGTCGCGATGAATCTGTAGGCAATAAGTCTGTGGGCAATGAATCTGTAGGCAATGAATCTGTGGGCAATGAGTCAGAGAGCTTGGCAATTTCCATCTCAAGGGTTCAGCTCAAGGGTTAGGAGCAAAATGCTGATGTCAAATCTCTCCCTAGACTATTGGCCCATTGTGGCTTCCTGAGGCGTAATGTCCTTCGGAAAAATCTGAAATACACCATCCATTGCCGTCAGTTCTAACAGCATTCGCACTTGGTCATTGATAGCCCGTAAACCCAGCGTTCCACCCGCAGAACGCACTTTCTGAAAGGCCATCACAAGGGCACTCAACCCGGAACTATCCATCAGTTCAACATCGCGACAATCCACCAAGATACAGGTATGCCCATTATCGACCAGTTGATTGATGTTCTGGCGAAGTTGATTCCCCTGAATGCTATCTAGCAGTCCAAATGGGTAAATAACTTGAACCGTTGAGTCCACAATAATAACCTCCAGAAAACAAAAAACCTAAAGCTCACGCTTGATCGTCACGATCGAGGATCAATTCAATTGACTACCAGTTCAATTGGAATTGTTGATTCATTGGTCAGGCTCCTAGGTTGCAATCACTTAACTGGCCTAGTGTACCCAAGGCACAGACCCTGATCACAGCCCCCATCACAGTGCCAATCACAGGATCTATCCCAAGATCCATCACAGGATTTATCCGGGGTTCAGGCTTTTTTAGGTTGCCAGATAGCAGCGCGAATGATTCCCCATAACAGAGCTAAGTTGTACATTGACCAAGCGATATTTAACCCATACACCGCAATATCGATCGGTTGTCCGGAGAGCCACAGTCCCCCTCGCCACACAATCCCCCCAGCGGTTAAACCAAAAATAATCAATTGTGGCATCACAAGATTCAGATAAATGCCAGATTGCCGTTGTTTGGGCGTTACCTGGAACTTGATGGGGCGATGGGTAATGACACTCCACACGGCTTGGATAAATAGGGGAAACAGGGCCACAGCATATTGCTCTGAGCGCCAAAGTTCGCTAGCGGGCACGCCCCAGGCGATCGTGAGAAAGGTAATCCGGTTCAGGATAAATGCGGGAGTAAAGTGCAAGGCAAAATCTAAGCCATAGGAATCAACAGGAATTCCTCCTGTAAAGAAATACACGATCGGACACAGTAAAAAAATGAATGTCGCAAATCCAGAAAAGTAACTGTACATTGTCTGGAAATACTGAAGTTGCTGCCAGAAGGTCAGGCCGGGTTTTGTCCAAGGGTTTTCCTGTAGGAGGACTTGAATGGTACCCTGGGCCCAACGCAGCCGTTGCTTGAGGGTAGAACTGAGGTCATCGGGCGCTAACCCCTTGGCCAAAACTTCGTTGTGATAGATCGACTGCCAGCCTGCCGCATGGAGCCGCATGGCAGTGTTCATATCTTCGGTAATGCTAATGCTGGAAACGCCTCCAATAAAATCAAACTCGTCTAAACGGCTTTCATCTTTTTCATAGGCTTTGGAGAAATATTTCAAGCCAGTATTCACTAAAGCTTCTCGCCGTAGAACCGCGTTGGTTCCGGTGTAGAACGCTGCGTTAAAGCCATCTTTGCCCTGTTGGATGGGGCCATAAAATAGGTGGGCCCGATGCCCAAACGGATCTCCTTTCGGTAAGTTGTAGAAATCCTGGGGCGTTTGCACGATCGCAATGCGGTTGCTCTCATATTTTCCACAGTTGGGGTTGTAGGTGAAGAAATAGGGCAGGACATGCTTCACAATCTTGCGATCGGGAATGTGATCCGCATCTAGGGTGAGGATGAAATCCCCCGTCGTCCCCCCTGCAAACAAGGCATAGTTAATATTGCCAGCCTTGGCATGGTGGGGGCGTCCTGTCGGTTTAGGTCGGGCAATGTAGAGACAGCGCGGCAGATTGGATAGGGCGTAATTTTGGCGAGCGATCGCCTGTTTCAATCGCTTTTCCTCGGCAATGAGTTGCTCGCTAATACTTGAATGTTGCCCCTTTTGAAAGGTCAACAATTTGTGGAGCACCTGCAAAAACTGTAAAGGCCGATCGGGTTCCTGGGTTTCTACGGCATTGGGAGGATTGTCCAGAAAGGCTTCCGCAGCTTGGGCTTCTGGGGCCAGTTGGGTCAGACGATCGAGTTGAGCTTGGAGGTGGGTTTGTTCCGCTTGCAGCTGTTCAGCGGCGGCGACCAACTCTGGAGCGGCCAAATCCTCCGCGCACCGTTGTTCCACCATAGCTTTCATATCCGGCGAATTCCCATCATCCAGCACATAGACTCGTAACTTCGTCGCTGGATAGTCAATTTGTAAGGCAGCTTCGAGGGTCGCTTGAACCAGTTCAACGGGTTCGCTGTAGCAAGTGATAAACACATCAACCGTTGGGAGATCCTTGACAGAAAAGGCCGGTGTGAGATGATCTAACGGTTTGACTTGCCGTTCGATCGGTCGCCACAGTCCCAAAATGAACATTGAACCGTTAATGTAGCTGTAAATTTCCGCCAGCAATAACGGAATTGACAGCCAAAGCAAGTTGAAATTAATGGAGTTATTGAATCGCCATTGTAAATACCATAGGCCAATAATCAAATTGATAATTGCAAAGTAGCGAAACAGCAGGGTATTCCGTTTCAGGCGCGATAGATGATTTTTGAATCGAGGAAAACTAGCATCTACAGTGGAGGCTTGCATCATAAATCAGGGCTAGAGGATCACTAAAACTGTTATAGGAACGATGAGATCTAGGGCGAGGATCTGCGAGCGCTGTTAACGCTGGGTCGTCCAATAGGCTTGGGCTCCATTGCGCAGGAACTGGATATTGAGAGTATCGTGACTGGGCAGACCACGTCCCGTATCCTCCTTCGGCTGGTCTTTCCACCAGGGGGTTTGACGATTTAAGGGCCCCTGGAGTAACGGAGTTGATCCAGTCGCTTGGTACAGCAATGCAGCCAGAATTAGGCTGTTGGTACTGCTGCTAAAGGCATGGGCTGCTTTACCTGTTTTCTCGTAGAAGCCTTCGTAATAGCCCAATAGGGGACTGTACAGGTCTAATACACTTGTCCGCAATTCTTGCAGTGCCGGAGTTTGGGGCCAGAGCACATCGTAGGCAAAGGCCGCAGCAGTATTGACTAATCGTCGATCGGGAATCGGCTTGCCAGCGTCATCTAGGGCTTCCCAAGCATTGCCTTTGCCCACTAGGGTGTTATGGACAATATAGGGCGATCGCTCTATCAACGCCGTCCCGGAGGTGGTGAGCTGCCCTGTCCGTTGGTAGCGCTTAATCTGAGCGGTCACCATGGGATCGACTAGAGCCTTCATTTTGGGATCAAAGCCTAATTCCAGCCCGTAGAAAAGAAAGGCATTATGCAGCGTGACAGAATCGGCGTTCGCCGCAGTCTTGCCCCGCAGTCTTCCCAGGGGAATGGCTTCCCCCTCCACTGCCACGGTTTGGTATTGATCACCAATTTCCGATCGGCTGGCATCAAAGCCCCAGAGTTGAAATCCTCGCGCGGCATATTCTTCGTACCCCAATCGAGTTTCCGGGGTGATGCGAGGAGCCGCTTGGCCGTTGCTGCGCTGGGTAGTTTTGGCACTGTAGAGGGCACCATTCCGCACAATTCGCAAATAAGACCAGTCTAGGGGAATGGCATCCACGGCGGCGGCATATTGCGGATGACAGGTTTTCAGGATAGACAAGCTGGTTAGAAAACGACCAATATCGATCGCCGACCACCCAATCCCATCCGACGTAGGATTATTGCCATAGTCTACGGGTTTGAGGGTGCGGGTATTGTAACCTCGGTGGGGTAATTCTCCCGTGAACAGCGGCAATTGGGCCACAGTACCCAGTAAATTGCGAACCCGTTGATCAAACTGTTGGGGGGAAATGAGTTCAAACGATCGCGCCGCATGTAATGCAACGATGTAATTTCCCAAGCCCCACAGCGTTGCCGCTTTTATGTCACTGCGATCGTTGACCAATCCGCTCGGTTCCGTTTGGGCTTCAAAGTAGCGCCACGCAGCCTCAGCATAGCGGCGTTTGGGCACTGTCAGTGGGGTTTTGGGCAGGCTACATTGGGAGGGTTGGGGATCTCCCACGGGTGGAATCGGCTTCGCGATCGCAACGGTTTCTGAAGTTGCCGCGATCGGTGGGCTGGACGTCCCGTTCGTAGCAGGTGCCGGGGTCACAGCAGGTGCCAACGTCGCAGGAGGGCTAGAAGAAACGGGAGAAGTCGTCGCTGCGGTGGTCGTGGGGGGCATTGCGGTCGTATTGTTGGCACCCGTGGGAATCAGGGGGCGATTCCCACGAGCTTTGTAGTAGAGAATTTCTAAAATCAAGCCATTGGTATTCCCAGTTAAGGCTTTGTTGGGTTGCTTGGTTTCTTCATACAAACCCGCGTAAAATCCATCCTTCTCTGGCCCGTAGAGCATTTTCACAGCATTCAGTAGCTGTTGCCCATACGCGCTTTCAGGATAGAGATAGCGCCACCCAAAGGCCGCTTTCGTACTAATGCTGCGCAGTTGGGGATAGGGCTTGTTGGTGTCGGTAATGGTGGCCCAAGCTTGGCCATTGGCGTAGACCGTGTTGTAGAGAAAGTAGGGAGGGCCATCAATATTGTCTTCAGTGACGGCGGTCAGTTGCCCGGTTTGCTGGAAGCGGCGTTCCTGGACTTGAAAGACCCGTGATGCGTAGTCTGCCATGTCACGGTCAAACCCAAACTCAATGCCATCGAGAATATAGGATTCGCTGACAATATAGTTATTGGCGTTAGTCGTCTGGAAATCCCGTTCATCCACTGGAATTTTAATCCCGTAGATATCCACTAACTTAAACGGCTCGAACGCTAACGCCTTAGGGGCTTGATACCCCCAGAGTTGATAGCCCCGCACTGCATATTCTTCGTAGCCCAAACGCCCCTCCTGCACCAGCATGGTTTTACCATCTGGCAAAATCATTGCGCCATAGAGTTGCCCATCTTGCACCGATCGATCGATTTGCCACCGGGCCAGAACGCCTTTAATCCAATCGTTATATTGCGGGTGACAAGTGCGGATGACATGGAAAGCCGCTAGCATCCGGCCAATATCCAACGCCGACCAACCAATCCCCCGATCTGTGGGTTCATTGTTGTAATTCACCATTTGGCCGTTGGCCGCATGGTAGGTCTTATTGGGCAAACTGCCTTCAAATAATTGGAGTTTTCCAATGCCATTTAAGAATGCATTGAGCTTGGCATCAAATTCCGATTGATCAATTAATTTCAGCCAGCGCGCGGAGTTCAGTGCCATCAAATAATTGCCCATATCCCAGAGGGAACCGGACGGATAGCCTCCCACAGAGTTCGTGAAGCCCGTGCTCGGCTGGTAGTTCTTCACGAAATACTGCCATGCGATCTTTGCCTGCTCCTGTTCTTCCGGTGTGAGCGGGTTACGAATTTGTTCGCAGGCCAGGTTCGCTGGAGCGGGCTGGGCAACCAGATGGGATGGTGTCATTCCTGCTAACAAGCTTTGTAACACCAATCCTATTAAGAAAGCTGCTGTGCAGCGAATCCATCGAGGATACCGATTAATTGATGTCATAGAATTCAACTGCATAACTTAGACTGTCAGGAAGCAGGAAGACTGCTAACGCACCCCTTAGCTAGGATTGCAACTTGTTCAAAAGCCCATCCTTTGTAAGCCCAGGTAGATTGAGTTGGTAGTCATCGAGTTCAACGGGGGAATTTCCCAGGGAAAATAACCAAAAATGACGAGATTGAGGCTGAAAGAGGGATGTAACAGCTTTTTTGAAATTCGAAACAAGTCATACATTACTAGGGAACTTAGAGCTGCTAGGGAACTTAAACCCTTGGGAAAACCATTAGGCGAACGATCGACGGTGCAAACGATCTCGGGTATACCAACTCTAGGCTCTGGGTCAAAAGACCATGGCACAATTGCTAAGGTAAGGGTACCTTTGCCCATTGCAACAGGGGTTGGCCGACTTGTTGGTACAACAAGCTTTCTAAGATAATGCCATTGTTATTGGCGGTTAAAGCTCGGTTAGGACTGTTGAGAGCTTCATAAAAGCCGTTATACCAGCCTTTGTCGGCTTTGAGCCGGGTTTGGACAAACTGGAAGAGCTTTTCGGTATAGGGGGTGTTGTACAACACATGCCAGCCGATCGCCGCTTTGGCACTGAGAAAACGCAAATCGGGTCGTGAGGTGCGGGTATCGGTAATCGTACCCCAAGGTTGGCCATTGACAAAGAGGGTGTTGTAGACAAAGTGGGGGGCCCGATCGAGGTTGTCTTCGGTCACGGCAGTGAGTTGGTTGGTTGCCTGGTAGCGGGCTTCTTGGGCAGCAAGGATGCGATCGGCGTAGGCTTTGGGCAGGGACTGGAACCCCGTTTCAATCCCATCCAAAATATAAGGCTCGCTCAACACATAGTTATTGGCCCCTGATTTGGCGTAATCTCGTTTGTCGTAGGGAACACCTTGGTTGTAGAGATTGACGAAGGCCGTATTCGATCGCGTTTCTAGGGCTTTTTCAACGTTGAGTCCCCAGAGCTTTAAGCCAAAGGCTGCATAGTTTTCGTAGCCCAAACGTCCCTCTTGGTGGTACTGCTCTTTGCCGTTGATGACACTGGTACCAAACATTTGGCCCTGTTTAGTTAGCCGTTGAACATTCCAGTGGTTACGAATGGCCGCCACTTGGGGCTGGAACTTGGGATAGCGTGACCCGACAATTTGCAGCCAAATGACCATACGACCGAGGTCGATCGCCGACCAGCCAATTTCTTCTACCTGATCTAACTTGCCGTAGTTAACCGGGATCAGTGTTTTGGCGTTGTAGACTTTGTTGGGGAGTTCTTTGCGGTGGAGGGGAAGCTTGGCCAGGGTTTTCAACATACGATCGAGTTTTTGCTCGAATTCTGACGTTGCAATAATCCCTAATTCCTTAGCACTGACCAGGGCTGCCAAGGCTGCCGCCTGATCCCACAGGGTCACGGAAGCAAAGTTATTCACAGAATTGACTAACCCGGTTTCCTCATTCCAGTTATTGCGGAAATATTCCCAGGCATGGCGCGCGATCGCCTGTTCGATCGGGGTTAATGGCTGGGCGGACACCGATGCAGCGGGCCGCTTGACGGGAACCTGTTGAGATGGCGGAACCGGGATTCCTTCCCACTGAACAGATTGAGCGTCTAATTGGGCCAAACGTTTCCCATGGGCATTGAACATATCAGAAGGCTGACCATCTAAGGATTCGGTTGTATCCCGTTTGACCATATTTGGATTGGGAAACTTAGTGGCCAGGGTTTCAACGCCAAAAATCAACGCGATCGCCGTTGCAATTCCACTGACAATTGTAAATGCGACCCTTCCCCGAGGAGGTGGTTCAAAATCTGAATTCATAGCTTTGTCGATCAATATTCAAAAATCATGAGCAAGTTTCCAAGAATCAATTAGACAAAACGTTTACCACTCTTAGCTATAGGATGCCCAAATCATGCAGGAATCAAAACCCCTCAGCATTGAAAGAATATGCCAACCAGACACTTTTCTATCCAACCTTTTCTCGACAAGTCACTGAAGGGAATCGAAAGCTGTAAAGCACTGGCATGAGGGGTTTCATCCAGAAAAGAAATCCCGAAGAACCGAGTGATCATCACTAGAATTTGACACGCAACTGCCCACTCAAAGACTGATTTTGAAAAGGTTCAGTATCGGGACTACGATTTTGGACATTACTCAAGGCATAGCCTAAATCTGCCTCAATTTGTGGACTTAAGATAGCCGTACACCGAGCTTCATAGGTATTTGCATTGGAAAAACTGCCCTTTAGCCGTTGTTCCCCTAACGTCGTAGAAAGTCGGCAGCGTAAAAAATCAAACGGTTTCCCCTCCCAAGCCAATTCTCCGTTGTAAACCAAAAAATCCGGGGGAGAGAAATATCCACTAGTTTCCGCTACATTGTTATTAAAACTCCAGAGAAACACATTGGCCGCGATCGAAAATTGACCAATCCTGTGTTCCAAACGCCCAATCAACTGGTGCTCGGTATTGCCATCACTGTATTGCCCCAAGCGATACATCCCAAAAAACTGGGTGTCTTTCTCAACTTGCCAAAAGAGGCTGGGACTGAGATGAACGGCTGAAATTTGATTTTCCAGGGTGGTGGCATTGAATTTGTAAGGCCCGTAGCTGATCAGCCCAGACAGGGTAGCACTTGGAGAAATGGGCGTTTCAACATTCAGCTTCAGATTAGGCGCGATCGGTAGGCGATCGAAAAAATCCAACCCAACTTCAGGACGGAGCTTCACTGAGTTAATCCGAGTTTCCCACCCAACTCTCAAAGGCACATTAATCAGTGTGTCTCGATCGGACTCTTTGAAGAGATTGACCCCGGTTGTTAAGTTCAGGAGATCGCCATTGGGCAGTTTGAACTGTGGTGTGGTTTCCAGAAAAAGGTTTTCTTGGCCAAAGTTATCGCGATCGCGCCGAAAATTCGTCGTGAGACTTTCAGGCACGATCGCAGCATTCTTGGGAGAACTGGGCTGCGAGACTGAACCTCCAGGACTGTTTGGAGAGACAGCAGGCGAAGCAATAGAACCACTGGATTGATTGGATGAGCTAACAGCAGAATGGGTACTGGCAGAAGGACTCAGCCCATTGTTGGAAGAACGAACAGGCTTAGGTGGGAGCGAAACGGGTTTGGGAGGATCAAGATGTAATTGAGGATTGAAATTATCGGCCCCCGAGGCAATCCGTTTTACAGATCCCCCTAAATCAACCAAGCCCTCAGACAAGTGCTCCATCGTGCCGTCATGGGATGAGATCGGCGAATCTATTGTGAGCAATTCTGATACACCATAGCGTGGTCGATCGGTTGATGTAGATGTCAGAGACTTTGCATCGGCTTGTCGTGCTAAAAAAGCGATCGGAACGGCAACATTAATAACGATCGACAACAAGATCGGGAATGACTTTCCCATGGAAAATATAAACAGAAAACAATAGGGATTAGCACCTGGTTGGTTCACGTCTGACAATACCTAATGATCCAGTGACTTTCCTAGTCCTAACTTTTCTAGTCTTAGTAAATTAAAAATATTCTCGTGCTCAAGATTCTCGTGCTCAAGTGAGCTAGCAAGCCTAATTTAGCCGGGTGCCTAAAGAACTGCCCATCCTTCGGCAAGCCAATTCCATCTCCACCAATGGGAATCGGAATTCACAACCTCTCTCCCAACAAGGGAAAGGAATTGCGGGTGAGGGCACAATATCGAAACCTCACGAGTTATAAAGGACTGCCATAGCAATATAAATTAACTTTAACTAGCGTTGAGATCCAACCTAGTGATCTGAAACACACAATACATACATAGCCGTAACATACATAGCCATAACATACATAGCCGTATAGGTAGCCGTCTTTCAATGTAGCCACTTTACGTATAGCCACACATCATAACCACTCCACCAACACAGCACTGAAGACAATAGAAAGCACTGAAGAAGAAAGCACTGAAGACAACAGCTATGCCATTAACAGACATGAGGATGGCCACAAACGCGACCATCCTCAACCGTGTGCGAAATACATCTCAAAGATCAATCGGGATGACAGGATTTGAACCTGCGACCCCTTCGTCCCGAACGAAGTGCGCTACCAAGCTGCGCTACATCCCGATGTGGCACATTTACTTCAGCATTAGCTACTGAACACAAACATGCGAACTCATATACAGTAGCACAAAACTAGTCAAATCTTGAAGATATTTTTTGGTAAGCACGATCGGCCATTGACCGCAATCGTTGGGCAGCATTTCACCTCGATCGTTAGGGACGGAAACAGGGGGAACTCTCAACTCACTGCTAAGATGGGGAATGCAAAAGCGTTGAGAAAATTGCCGTGGTGGTTAAGCCTGATTGGTTGCGAGTCAAAGCCCCCCAATGGGAGCGGGTGGGCGCAGTCAAAGAAACCCTCCGAGATTTGGGGCTGAATACGGTTTGCGAAGAAGCCTCCTGTCCCAATATTGGTGAGTGTTTCAACAACGGCACAGCCACGTTCTTGATTATGGGGCCGGCCTGCACCCGCGCCTGCCCTTACTGTGACATCGATTTTGAGAAAAAGCCTCAGCCCTTGGATCCATTAGAGCCCTTGAATCTCGCGGAAGCCGTGCGCCGGATGGGGTTGAACCATGTAGTCATCACATCGGTGAATCGGGATGATTTACCCGACGGGGGCGCAGCGCAATTTGTTCGCTGTATTCAGGAAGTCCGAAAAGTTTCACCGGGAACCACGATCGAAGTGCTGATTCCTGACCTGTGTGGCAACTGGGATGCACTAGCAACGATTCTTGCTGCAGCTCCAGAAGTGCTGAATCATAATACGGAAACAGTACCTCGCCTCTACCGCCGCACCCGCCCGCAAGGAGATTACGCCCGATCGCTGGAACTGTTGCATCGGTGCCGAGAGATCGCCCCTTGGGTGTATACCAAATCTGGCATCATGGCGGGCCTGGGCGAAACCGATGAGGAAGTGCGCCAGGTCATGCAGGATCTACGATCGGTCGATTGCGACATTTTAACGATCGGGCAGTACCTCCAACCCACCCAGAAGCATTTGGGCGTACAAGCCTTCGTCACTCCAGAACAATTTGAAGCGTGGCGGGTGTATGGGGAATCCTTGGGATTTTTGCAAGTTGTGTCGTCACCACTGACTCGCAGTTCCTACCACGCTGAGCAAGTTCGGGCACTGATGGAACGCTATCCCCGTAGCCAATCCCAGGGTCAACCCCAGGCAACCCAGGTCTAGCCAACCGTTATAGACAGAATCTATAGACATCATCAGCTCAGGGATGGGGGAATTGCGTTGAAGATTACGATCGTGGGAGCGGGAGCCTGGGGAACCACCTTAGCAACCTTGGCTCGGGAGAATGGCCATGAGGTTATCCTTTGGTCGCGAAGCAGTGCAACGAGTTTACAAGCTGCAATCGCGGGTTCGCAGGCGATTGTTTCAGCAATTTCCATGAAAGGAGTCCGATCGATCGTGCAGCAATTGCAAACGATCGGGCTGGGGACGGAAACGATCCTGGTTTCAGCCACCAAAGGACTCGATCCCAACTCGGGGACTGCCACCGCTTTACCCAAACTGCCCTCACAACTTTGGCAAGCGGCCTTTCCTGACAATCCCGTCGTGGTTCTGTCAGGGCCCAACTTATCTAAGGAAATTCAGCAGGGATTACCCGCAGCCACGGTAGTTGCCAGCGATCGGCCAGCGGCAGCCACCCAAGTCCAAACGCTCTTTTCCTCACCTCGATTTCGCGTCTACACCAACGATGATCCCCTGGGGGTAGAACTGGGTGGCGCATTGAAAAACGTCATGGCGATCGCCGTAGGCACCTGTGATGGCTTGAATTTAGGCACCAATGCTAAGTCGGGGCTGATTACACGAGGGCTAGCAGAAATGATCCGTATCGGTGTTCACTGGGGGGCTAAGGCAGATACGTTCTATGGCCTCTCTGGGATGGGGGATTTGATGGCGACCTGTAGTAGTGTCCTCAGCCGCAACTATCAAGTGGGCTATGGGTTGGCCCAGGGGCAAACACTGACGGAGATTCTGGCCCACCTAGAGGGCACCGCAGAAGGTGTTAACACCACCCAGGTTTTGTTACAAGTGGCCCAACACCAGGGAATTGAGTTACCGATCGCAGAGCAGGTTTACGGTTTGATTCAAGGACAAATCACGCCCCAGGAAGCGATCGCGGCGCTCATGTCGCGGGTCAGTAAACCGGAGCGTTAGTTTTGAATCTAGAGCATTCTGAATCTGGAGCATTTTAATGGCTCACCTCCGTTAGCAGCCCTCTCCCCAAACAATCAACAGATCGCCCCGCACCCAGCCCTTGGCTCCAGAGGGAAATTCTACATAGTGCCAGGTGTAGCCGTTATCGCCTTGCAAATCACGAATGACCTTCACGATATCTCCCGACAGGCCATAGTGCACAACCCGTCCGGCGGTACTGGGAGCCGATCGCAGGTTGATGCGATCGTTCGGTTCACTGCTGCTGAGAGCACCGTACTGATCAGAGCTGTCAGAAAATTGGACAAAATCACTGCGAATCCATCCTTCTTTAGCCGTAGTCGCAAAGCGGACATAGTACCACAGCTCGGTGCCTTCGTTGAAAAACCGTTGCCGCAGAACTTCCACCCGATTACCGATATAGCCGGATCCGACCACTTTTGCTGTAATGGTGGGGTTAGCACGCAGATTGATCCGGGCATTGGCATCCTGGGCAGTTAATGTAGCGGGCTTAGCCCAACTGGGCAGGGAGATCAGGAAAGATCCGGCGATCGCCACCAAAGTCGTTAAGCCAACCGAGAGACAGGGTTTCAACCCAATGGGGCTGTAGGGGGTCATGCGTTGCATAGCAAAGCTCCAAAAAAGGTGTGCGTTGTAGGAAGACTGTTGGAGCAAAGTCTCTAAGACAGATGCTCCGTTGACCGTCTGAAGGGAGAGACGATCGCTGACACACCCTAGATAACGCTATCTACCGCGTCATATGCACAATTTCCAGAGTTTCACCAACGGCTTAGATGCTCACCAGCACCATTAGCAACATTGACAAGATTGGCAACATTGACAACATTGACAGCATCGGCACAACGAAATTGACAGCATTGGCACAACGGATCTGCCACGGATCTGCCACGGATCTGCATAAGTTGTTCTGTTTTCAGGAACCCTGGATGTATCCGGTGTAGTCACCACCATCAGTAACGATTCGGAATCTTGACACAAAGTAATACGGATGTCCTGGATTCATTCCATCTAGACGCCCAAGATTCAGAAAATGTCCCGATTTCGGCAGAGGTTACTGGAGTGATAGATCAGCGTGCATTGCTTATAAAAACTCATTTTTGGCTCCTATTGCTAGCAGAAAAATGAATGATCCGCAAGAGGTTGTTTGTATAACCCTCGATCGCGGGAATACTAGCCAATAAGGCGATCCAAAGCCCTTGTAGAGACGGTCCCTGAGTTTTTTCTGCCCCTTTTGCCGCCCATGCGGACTACGAGAACCTCTCCTATGGATGACTTTTCTTTGTTTACTCAGAATTTTGAAACGCCGATTCCTGAGGGTAATTTTGAACCCACAATGGATGATCTCCAGGACATTGACCTTGAAGTTGCTGAAGAGTTAAGTCTGGGTAAATCGGCGCGGCGAACGACCGATCTAGTTCGGATGTATCTCCAAGAAATTGGTCGAGTTCGTCTGCTGGGGCGAGATGAGGAAGTCTCAGAGGCGCAGAAGGTGCAGCGCTATATGGCGTTGTTGGAACAGCGAGATGCGGCAGCAGCAGACCATCCCCCCATTCAGCGCTACGTCCATCTGATGGACGCCCGCGATCGCTTAACGTCTATCTTGGGCCATCGGCCTTCCCTGGAACGTTGGGCAACGGAAGCAAGCGTCACGGTAGCGGATCTCAAACCCATTTTGGCGGAAGGGAAACAGGCTTGGGCGCAGGTAGTGGGCTTGGCATTGGAGGAACTCGAAGCGATTCAGCGGGAAGGGCTTCAAGCCAAAGAACATATGATCAAAGCTAATTTACGTTTGGTCGTATCCGTCGCAAAGAAATATCAAAATCGAGGGTTGGAGCTCCTGGATCTCATTCAAGAAGGCACCTTAGGGTTAGAACGGGCCGTCGAAAAGTTCGATCCCACCAAGGGCTATCGGTTTAGTACCTATGCCTACTGGTGGATTCGCCAAGGGATTACCCGAGCGATCGCCACCCAGAGCCGGACCATTCGTCTCCCGGTGCACATCACCGAAAAACTGAACAAGATTAAAAAAGCTCAACGCAAAATTGCGCAAGAAAAAGGTCGTACTGCCACGATCGAAGATATCGCCAAGGAACTGGAAATGACCGTGCCACAGGTGCGGGAAGTCTTGCTCAAGGTGCCCCGATCGGTTTCGCTAGAAACCAAAGTGGGCAAGGAGAAAGACACAGAGCTGGGGGATTTACTGGAAACGGAAGATCTATCCCCAGAAGAACTGCTCATGCGGGAATCTCTGCGCCGGGATTTGTTGAATCTCATGTCGGATTTAACCAGCCGGGAGCGCGATGTGATTCAAATGCGTTTTGGTCTGGACAGTGGACAGCCCTACTCGCTGGCAGAAATTGGTCGAGCTTTGGATCTCTCGCGGGAACGGGTTCGCCAAATCGAAGCGAAAGCCCTACAGAAATTGCGCCAACCCAAACGCCGTAACCGTGTCCGGGACTATCTGGAAGCTCTGGGATAACCCAATGGTTATACGAGGTTGAGGGTTTCTCATCTTGGGCACAAACATAGTTTCCCAACCTGTCTCGCCTGGATCCCACGGGGTTCAGGCGTTTATCTATTAATATCTATTAACTGCTCTGCCTCAACTGTTCTGCCTCAACTGGGATCACTCGACAGATGATAGATAAAGCAGTATGTATTCATGGCTATTCATAGAAAAATACATATTCACAACAAAATACGTCATCCATAACTACGTCATCCATAACAAAGGTTTAAGCACTCTTGCAGACAATTCTCAATAGACTAGCTTTCTTGCAACTGAGCTAGAATACAATTATCCTAATTCTCAATAGAGATGAGTTTGTTGCAAGTATGAATGCCCCAGCCTACACAGCATCTTCTCTCAAAGCCGAGCTGAATGAGCGCGGCTGGCGAATGACTGCCCAGCGAGAAACCATTCTGCAAGTGTTTCAAAACTTAGAGCGAGGCAAGCACTTAAGTGCTGAAGATCTTTATCATTTACTGAAAGGGCAAGGCGAGGGGATCAGCCTTTCAACGGTCTATCGCACCTTAAAGATGATGGCTCGTATGGGCATTTTACGAGAGCTAGAGTTGGCAGAAGGGCACAAACACTACGAGCTGAACCAGCCCCATCCCCACCATCATCACCATCTCCTCTGTGTGCGATGCAATAAAACGATCGAATTTAAGACTGAATCAGTCCTGAAAACTGGAATGAAGGTTGCACAAAAAGAGGGCTACCACCTATTGGATTGCCAATTAACGATCCATGCGGTATGCCCTACTTGCCAACGATCGCTGATGCCCGTTTAAGGTCGATCTATTATGCCGATTTAGGCAAATTTCCACGGATTTAAGACAATTGATTACAGTTAGCCTGCTGACAGTTGGTCTACTGATAGTCAACCCGTGCATCTAAACCATAGGCCCGCAAAAGCTGGGACTGGCGATCGGCCTCCGATCGTTGGGTAAAGGTGCCTGCTTGAATGTACGCCCCCTTCCGATTGTTCTTAACCGGCGAAGCGTTATTCCAAATTTGCCGCACTTGGGACAGGGTCGTCCCACTCTGAATCGGAATGACCACAATATAACGACGGGGTTGTTGTTTAGCAGCTGTTGGTGCAGGCTGGGTTCTGACAACCTGAGTTTTGGGGGACTGAACTGGGAACAATGGTCGATTCAGTGGGGTGCGAGAGGAGGATGTGGTGAAATCGCCCTGCGTAAAGGGAGAGTTAGCGGCCTTAAATGGCTGAGCTGGTTGCGAGGGTTGTACTGATTGTGAAGGCTGCAAATTAACGATGGCTAAGGCTTCTAGGGTTTGAGCATCTGCAATGCCAGTGACCGGCAACCCCTGGGTACGCTGAAAATCCGCAACTGCGGTTTGCGTAATATCGCCGTAATACGCCGTCACTTGACTTTGAAACCAGCCCAATGCCTTCAAGCGCTGCTGTAATTCACCAACGGCCTTATTTTGATCTCCCTTCGCCAGTTGGATGTAGGTGGGTTGGGCTGCTGGGGCACGATCGATCGGCTGGGTCGCTTGCTGGCCAAGGGCTGCAACTAAAGCCGCTTGTTCCTTAGAACCGACCATGCCATCCTCTGGCAGGCTGACCGTTCGTTGTAATTGTTGGACTGCCGCTTGGGTTTGGGGCCCAAAAATTCCGTCAATGCTACCCGAATAAAAGCCTAGCTGAGCCAGTTGTTGCTGGAGGGTCGTGACCGCTTCATTGCGATCGCCAATTTGTAACCGAGCTTCAGCTTGGGGCGGGGTGGATTGAGGGCGGTTCTGCGTCGTCAGGGCATTCGTAGCAACGGGAGGCTGTGGTTCGATTACCGCACCGCCCAGCACAGCTAACGTTTGTGGCCCAGCAACACCGTCGGGATCTAAGCCATACTGCGTTTGGCAGCGAATCACACCAGCCTCAGTCAAGTCTCCAAAGTAGCCCGAAATGGGGCCGTCATAGCACTGAGCTGACGTGAGACGATTTTGCAAATCGGTTACGGCGTCACCCTCATCTCCTTTTTGCAGTGCAACCGCTGCATTGCCAAGGGCGAGAATCACCATCCCGATCATGAGACCTAGCAATCGAGCACAGGCCAATCCACTGAGGGACGCTTTGAGCAGTGAGCGAAGGGTAATGAATAGATCAGCCAGAATATTTCGCAGCAGAGAGATTGATGTTGAGGGGGCCATGGGAATCACTCCAGATCAGTGCGCCAACCAGATTCCGTGAACTAACCAAATCCGTGAACTAACCAGATCAGTACACTACGACAAATTCAGTGGGTTATCAGTCCGTTAAGTTCAATGCATTATCAGTGCATTACAAAGAGCATCGCACCAAGGAGACTAGGTCACGGCTCGAATAGATTCTCTTTTCGGTATATTAACTGATCTCGCTCACCGATTTAGTGGGCTGAAAAATGATCTGGTGGGCTGAAACATTTAGCTTCCAAAGGAGCCAGAAAATTCTTGCACCTTAATCATTGCACCTTATCGATGTTGCCGCCTTTAACCCAGCCCTCCCGATCGCTATTGAGCAATCGGACTTTTTGCCAGTTGCCATCCGGTGAACTTTCTAAAACAACCACCTTTTCATTGAAACTGATTCCTCCTACGGGTGCACCATCCAAACTGGCCGATTGCCGTAATACTAGGCCGATCGGCTGAATTACCTTCCCCTCAAAGGCTCCAGGAGGCAGCGGTTTTTCCGACTTACTTTCTGGATTGCTGGGTTCGGATTTATTTTTATCGGAGGTGGGAGAATTACTGGGGTTCGGTTTAGCGCTGGCCTTGACTTGGCTTTTACGATAGTTGGGATCATCGTTTGGGAAGGTAGGCCGTTCTGGTAGTTTGGTGAATTGGGTAATTAGGTAATTGGCCGCAAAGTAGCCGCCCACAGCCAAAATTCCGATAGCAACAAAGATTCCGACAAAGGTTTTGGCCAACCAACGCATACTTCCCCAATCCTGCACTTCAATTTCGGCGTCATCTCAATTCCAGTCCAGTAGGATCTCAGCACCTACGTACAATCCCATTCGTGCGATCCCATCCAAGCGATCCCATTCGTGCAATCTTACGATGGACGATCGTCCCGTCCAGTATAGGAGAAGAAGCCTCAATCGGGTTGTTGAAGTTGTTGCTGGATCCGATTACTCAACGCACTATGGCGTGAGGCGAGACGGGCCTTACCCGCGGCAGCCCAATCTTGCAGAAATTGAATTTGCTCTCGGGCCGTTCTGGCGAGGGGAACGATTTGGCTGGCAGATTCCAGAATATCGTCGGTGGTGAAGTCGCGATTCTGGCTGAACCCCAAATGCATGGCTTCGATCAGGGTTTGCTCAATTTCAGCTCCAGAAAAGTCGGGGGTTTCGTAGGCCAAGCGATCGAGGTCATAATCCGGCAATTTCTGAGGCCGTAACCGGGATAAATGCACTTCAAAAATGGCGCGACGTTCCTCTTGGCTGGGCAGACCGACAAAGAAAATTTCATCAAAGCGACCCTTGCGCAACATTTCGGGCGGGAGCGCTTGGATATTGTTAGCCGTCGCCACCACAAAAACGGGGGACGTTTTTTCTGCCATCCAAGTAATAAATGTCCCAAACACGCGGCTACTGGTACCGGAATCGCCCCGTCCATCAGCCCCGGCAAAGGCCTTATCCACTTCATCAATCCACAGGACGCAGGGAGCTAGGGCCTCTGCCAGTTGGATCATTTGGCGGGTACGGGATTCTGATTCCCCGACTAGGCCGCCGAATAGGCGACCCACATCAAGGCGCAGTAACGGAAGTCGCCAATGGTGGGCGATCGCTTTGGCAGTGAGGGATTTGCCAGTGCCTTGAACCCCGACCAGCATCAAGCCTTTGGGGTGGGGTAAGCCATACTGTCTGGCCCGATCGGAGAAAGCCCCACCCCGCCGCAAAAGCCAGTCCTTGAGGTTATCCAGTCCGCCGATATCGGTGATTTTTTCAGTGGCAGGATAGAAGTCCAAAATCTGGGTTTGGCGGATGGTTTGCCGTTTTTCCTCCAGCACTAGATCGACATCCTCCGGCTGGAGTTGACCGTTATGTAGCACGATCGCCCGACCTAACACCCGCCGAATGCGTTCGATCGATAACCCTTGGCAAGCCCGCACCAGACTATCCATCAACTCCCCACTGGGACTGGCACCCAGAGGAGCTAAAAGTTGGTCGATCGCCGATCGAATCTCTTGAGCGTTCGGTAGGGGAAACTCAAGAACCGTTAAAACATCACTGAGTTCTTCTGGGATGGCCAGATTGGACGCCAAAATCACCAGATTTTTAGGCTGGGCTTTCAGCAAGCGAGAAAGGTTGCGCAGTTTACGGGAGACGGAAATATCCTCTAGGAAGCGTTGGAAATCCCGCAAAATAAAAATCGCTGGAGCCGCAGCGGGTAATTTTTCAACGAACTCTAAAGCTTGCAGAGGATTACGTTTGCCAAACCCTGCATCATTGGGATTCCCTTGGTAGCCATCCACAAAGTCCCAAGTATAGACGGCTCTGCCTTCACGGGATTTTGCACAGTCCGCGATCGTCGTTTCTACCCGTTCTTCTTCACGGGTCGGAATGTAGAGAATCGGATAGCGGGCTCGCAGCAGCAGGTTGAACTCGTCACTAAAATTCATAGCGCAGCATTAAATGGAAGGCTCAATGTTCCATTCTCAAGGGCAGCTTCTGAATTTGGCAACTGATTCACCCGCAGAACCCCAAAAGTTCCTCCAAGCCAGGAATGGTCGGCTGATCAAGATCTCGATCGAGATTTCGAGAAGCACTTTGAGCTAATTGGGTAACTGACCGCGCAGGGCTTCTAGGGCAGACCAGCGAGCATCGGGTTGCTCCGTCTGGTTAGCAGCTAGGGGAATACCGCCACAGTCTGCACTACACAGCTTACGCTGGGGCAGTTCTAAACACAGCTGTTCATATACCCAGTTGCCTACATCAAAATATCCATCCTTAGGTAGGGTCTCTACCATTTCCTCAATGATGAGATCCTCATCCAGCGGAATATCCTCCGGATCGATCGCAGCCTCCCCATCGGTTAGCCAGAGAAATTCCGTTGTCTCCACCGAGAGGCGATGATTGTACTGTTGCAGACAGCGATCGCAGCAGAGGGTAATAATGGTATCTGCTTGCACAGAGGCTTCTAAAAAATTGCCCTTATGGGTGACGCGTACAGCCCCTTGAACTGGAGTCAGGGTTTCTAAATCGGGCATCAATTCTTTGAATTCAACGGTCTCTGAACCATCCTTCAACTTGGTGAGGCGAGGAATATAGATTGGTTCCATCGAAATAACCTCCGCAATGCATCTGATGCAATCACTCTGCCGCTGTTGTTTTGAGGCGGACAACAAGACGGCGATCGGGCTCTTGCCCACGACTAAAATTCTCTAATTCTTCGTAATGCTTCAGTAATCCATGGACTTCTCGACGTTCAGCGGAAGACAAGGACTTGATCTCAAAATCTTGACCTGTTTCGCGAACTGCTGCCACGGCTTCCTCCACAATCACTCGGAGTTGTTGGCTACGCTGTTTTCGGTAACCCTCTAGCTCCAATATGTATGCGCCTTGGGCGTCTTCTGATTGACCAATATTGAGGGTGGCATTGGCTAAGTACTGGAGAGAATCTAAGACTTGGCCACGCTCACCCACAAGTGCAGTTTTCTGTTCAGGAGACAGGTGATCAGCGACGATCGTTAGCCAACAGTTATGTTCATCATCGGTTTGCACCATCTCAGAAACAACAGACGCATCCAAAGTTGCCAGCTTCAAAATTTGCGCTAGCCACTGCTGACCCCGTTCCTGAGATGGATGATTACCCATGATTTACGCCTGATTTACGCCTTCTTTTTCTTCTGACCCGGTTCAAACGGGATAGCACTGACGTCCACTGTCGCAGTGGCGGCACTCTTACCAGAACCCTCTGCATCCACTAGCTTTTGCAGGTTTTCCGGCAGCGGCTCCCGTGACAGGATGAACGTTTGCAGGGTTTGGAAGATGTTAGCAATCAGCATGTACATCAACACCCCTGCTGGCAGCGGGAAGAACAAAAACATCCCCGAGAAAAGCACCGGCGTAATCTTGTTTACCGTATCCTGCTGGGAATTCCCGGTGGAACCTTGGCCGGATAGCAGTTGGTTCACATACAGGCTAACCCCAAAGAACAGGACCATCCCGACAATATCCCAGTGAATGGTTCCATCGGGATCGACCGCACCAACCCGTCCCAAGGCATCAATGAACAGGAAGCCCTTATCGGCGGCCAGTCCAGGAATGAACGCCTGAACCGTTGCTTCACCGGGTTGAGTAGCTTGGATTGTTCCGTCTTCGTTGATGACAACCCGTTCGCTACCGGTTAACACCTTGTAGCGGGGGGTTAGGTTGGTATCGGGATATTCCGCAGCTAGGGCGGAGAAGGGCTTGCCTTCAGGGGTCTGGAACTCCACTTGCACTTTGTCGCCCACCCCAACCTTATTGCCACCGGGCAGAAGCGCCTGTACCGGGGAATGCAGTCCATCAGCTAAGTAGATGTTGTGGGTTTCCGTGCTAAAAGCCTGGGGTTGAACCAAGGCAGCCTGTTCCGGTGGCAAGATTTGCAACTTGATGTTGTAGGGCACATCGGAAAAGGGCGATCCCCGCAGGGTCGCGAACAGGGCAAACAGCACTGGCATCTGAACCAGCAGGGGGAAACAGCCTGCTAGAGGGTTACCAAATTCTTTGTAGAGGGCACTAACCTCTTCCTGCTGTTTAACCGGATCGTTCTTGTACCGTTCCTGCACTTCCTTCATGCGTTTTTGCATGACGGGTTGGGCAACGCGCATCCGGCGCATGTTTCGGATCGAACCTGCACTGAGGGGATACAACGCAAAACGCACAACCAAGGTCAGTGCCACGATCGCGAGACCATAGCTAGGCACGATCCCGTAGAAGAAATCTAGGATCGGCAGCATGACGTTATTTGAAAGAAAACCGATACCGAAATCCATGCGCCTTCGAGTCGATTGATAAGTTGTTGAAGAATAAAACTGGCCCTCATGCAAGCCCCAGTCTGTAGAGGCTTGAACAGACCAAGTTCCAGTGTAGCCTGTCTTGCCACACTGGATAAATTCAGAATTTTAGAACTAGCGCTGTGAAGTCTTGGTCTTATTGGTTGTGCTAGCTTTGGCGGTGATCCGTTCGTTGATATAGGCTTCTACCTCACGGAATTTTGGCATCGCTTTCATTTCCAAGCGGCTGCCATCCTTGAGTACCAGAACCATATCTCCCCAAATGCCTAAGCCTCGGGGAACGGAAATCACACGATCGATTTCTGAATAGACCGCATCGGCGCGATCCTGCCCCCGCCAACCGCCCGTAATGCTAACGCGACGATCGGTAATGCGGTAGCGCAACCACAGGGCACGAACCACAGCCCCGATCGTGAGGGGAAGACAGACAATTGTGAACGCCAGCAACCCATTGAGGATTAGATCTCCCCGGTGGGGGCCACCTTCGTAGTAAACCTCTTCTTTAACTGCCATGCAGTACCTCGGCTTCGACCAATAACTGCTCTAATTCTTGCAGAAACTTCCAGTAATCGCATTCCACCGCTTGAGCGCGGACAACTACCACAAGCTTCCACCCGGTGGTCATCCGAGGTAAAAACTGACGCAGGGCAGCCTTAATCCGGCGCTTAATTCGGTTGCGAACCACAGCATGTTTGCTGACTTTCTTGCTAATTGAAATGCCAATCTGAAGCGGCAAGACTTTCGGATCTTCGGCTTCCGGAGATGGCCTAGGAGATAGCCGAAGGGCAACGAGGTGCAAGCAGCTCGCTCGCCGCCGTTTGCCTCGCTGATAAACCCTATCAAAGTCTTGCCGATGCTTAAGTCGATTGGCTTTAGGCAATGCCAAATGAATAACCTGCCATCGCTGCGATCGAGTTACAGATGTCGTCTCTAGCTAGATAAACTAAGCTGCGGACAGGCGTGCCCGTCCCTTGCGACGACGAGCCTTGATGACGCGACGACCATTGTGCGTTCTCATGCGAACACGGAAACCAGAAACCCGTCTTCTTTTACGGCGAGTGCCCTCGAGTGTGCGCTTCATAAAAAGTATCTCCAGTCTGGGTAGGGTGGTCGTAGGCTATGAAACAAGTCGTAGACCATGAAAAAAGTCACAGTCTACTACTATAGACCCATCCCCTAGCTAATTTCAATGATCCAAGTTCCGATGTCTCGAAGAAGGGACACATCCCCTGGGGTTAGAACTCGGCAGTTGAAGTAGTACATGCCGTTGTTACGGGGATTTTTCACGTTGGACAGCATGATTTCCACACTGCTGCCAGCGGGCACCGGTTCCTGCGGAAAAATCTCAATGAAGAAATTCTCTTCATCCCACTTGACTTCTTGCAGGGCAACTTTTTTGCGGTTCACGTATAGCTCGATATTTTTGGGATCGAACTTGCCATCGAAGTAATCGGGGTAGTCAATCACGAACTGAGCCACTGCCAGTTTCATTTTTTTCTTGTCAATCCGTAGGCGATAGCGATCGAAGGCGCTAGGGTTGCCGCCGAAATCCACCCGTGAGCTCAACTGTTTTTCCGCAGGGACGCCGCTGAAGATAGTCAAGCCTTGGGAGTGGGTGATCACTGGAAGACTCAGGACAGTCAGGGTTGCGATCGTGCCAGCCAAGGCTGTACGGCGCAGAGAAGACTTGGAAAAGCGCATAGGGAATTTACCTAAAACAAAACGGGGAATGGGCTTCAGTTCTGTCCAGCCTCGATCTAGCGGTCACCTGTCAGCCTAGCTTCAGCCTATCAGCGTTACCAGGGATCATCGATCGGAGGCTCATTGTAAGGGCGAGCTGCTAGCAGCCGTGCGATTGAGCTTCTCCATACTGCCATGAAGATTGCAGGGTTTGCAGACCCCCATTCTCTCCTGACGGAGATTGAATCCGTGAAGTTCCAGAATTCTTCTCTGCCCCGCAAAACCATCGGGATTCCCATAACAATTCCTGATCTTTGCGGTTTGGTGAAGTGAGTAATCAGTTCAGAATTGTGTAAACAAATACTTGGATTCTCTACAACAGATTAAGAATCCATCGTAAATCAGGGGATCAATTTACGATCCATTGGGTAATACGAACGCTTCATTTCCATCTACACGTCATGGTGAAGGAAGATTGATACATGGCGATCGCAATTGAGAGAAACACGCTATCACAGGCGTCCCAAGAGCTACTGACCGAAGAAAAACCTCGCTTAAAAATTGGGATCCCCAAGGAAATCCTCGCTGGAGAAGCGCGGGTAGCAGCAACGCCGGACACGGCCAAGACGCTGCAAAAATATGGATTTACAGTCCTGATCCAGACGGGTGCGGGAGAGTTGGCTAATTTTTCTGACGAGACTTACCGTCAGGCTGGGTGCCAAATCATTGAGAGTGCTGAGCAGATCTGGGCCAATGCTGACATTGTTTTGAAAGTCCGTCCTCCTAGTTTGGGAGAAACCCAACTCCTGCGGGAAGACGGCACACTCATTAGTTTCATTTGGGCTAAGCAAAATCCTGATTTGATCGAGGCTCTAGCCCAGCGCCGCGCCACGGTTCTAGCGATGGATGCTGTTCCCCGCATCAGCCGTGCCCAGAAGCTGGATGCCCTCAGTTCCATGGCCAATATCGCCGGATATCGGGCAGTGGTGGAAGCAGCGAACCAGTTTGGTCGCTTCTTTACCGGGCAAATTACCGCAGCGGGCAAAGTTCCCCCTGCCAAGGTATTGGTGATTGGGGCCGGAGTTGCAGGTTTAGCGGCGATCGGTGCTGCCAAGAACCTAGGGGCGATCGTGCGGGCCTTTGACACGCGCCCTGTCGTTAAAGAACAGGTAGAAAGCTTGGGGGCGGAATTCCTGCAAGTTGAACTGGAAGAAGATGGGTCTGGGCAAGGCGGCTACGCCAAGGAAATGAGTCCGGAATTTATCAAGGCCGAGATGGAACTGTTCGCAGCCCAGGCCAAGGACGTAGACATCATCATTACAACGGCGCTAATTCCCGGTAGACCCGCACCCAAGCTCATCCTACGGGAAGCGGTGGAACTGATGAAACCGGGTTCGGTGGTTGTGGATTTGGCGGCGGAGCAGGGGGGTAACTGTGAACTGACCCAGCCCGGTCAAATTTACGACCATAACGGGGTCAAAATCATCGGCTTTACCGATCTGCCCAGCCGCATGGCAGCCCAAGCCAGCCAACTCTACGGCAACAACCTCTGCCATCTGCTGGATGATATGGGCCGCAATGATGGCTACCAGGTGGACTTGGAAGATGAAGTGGTGCGGGGAGCGCTCATGCTGCACCAGGGCGATCGGGTGGAACCGTTGCCCCCCCGTCCAGTTTCCGTTGTGCCCCAGCCGTCACCCGTCACCTCGGCGGCTACGCCTGCGGAAGTGCCCGCTGCCAAGAAGCTGAATCTATCGGGTCTCTGGTTGGCGATCGGGATTGCGGCGTTGGTTGCGATCGGGTTGACCGCTCCGGCCTCGTTCCTCTCCCACTTCACCGTATTTGTGCTGGCTTGCTTTGTGGGTTGGCAGGTGATCTGGAATGTGAAACCCGCGCTGCATACGCCCTTGATGAGTGTGACCAATGCCATCAGCGGCATCATCATCATCGGTGGCATGGTGCAACTGTCTGGGCAATTCTTGCATCCGACAACGCTGCTAGGTGCGATCGCGATCCTGGTGGGGACGATCAATATTTCCGGGGGCTTCCTAGTCACCCAACGCATGCTGAAAATGTTTCAGAAATAATCGGGGTAGGCCATGTTTGAGAATTTTTCAGGGGAAAATTTTTCCACCGTCGCCTACATCGTGGCGAGTGCGTTGTTCATCCTCAGCTTGGGGGGACTCGCCAATCAGGAAACGGCCAAACGCGGCAACTGGTTTGGGATTGCAGGGATGGCGATCGCGTTTTTGGCGACGATGCTCCAGAGTGATCCCGCCAGCTACGGCGTCTTGCTGACCGTGATTGTGCCAGGGGCGATCGTCGGATCGATCTTGGCGGCGCGGGTGGCCATGACCGAAATGCCGGAACTAGTGGCCATGCTGCATAGCTTCGTGGGCTTGGCAGCGGTGCTGGTGGGCGTGGGCAATTTCCTCTATCCCAGCGAATTGACCGGGGTGGAAGCCACGATCCATGAGATCGAAATCTACATTGGCATTTTCATTGGAGCGGTCACCTTTACCGGGTCGATCGTGGCCTTTGGTAAACTGCGCGGCGTGGTCAGTAGCAAACCGTTAATGCTTCCGGCACGCCATGGTTTGAATCTAGCCATGTTGGCAGGGACGATCTCGTTAGGCTACTGGTTCATGACTGGGGGAGGCTTAAATCCCTTGTTGGTCATGGCGGCGATCGCGGGGGTGCTGGGCGTGCACCTGGTGATGGCGATCGGGGGAGCCGATATGCCCGTGGTGATCTCGATGCTGAACAGCTATTCCGGTTGGGCGGCGGCGGCGGCGGGTTTCATGCTGTCTAACGACCTGCTGATTATCACCGGAGCGTTAGTGGGCAGTAGTGGCGCGATCCTGAGCTACATCATGTGTCGGGCCATGAATCGATCGTTCATTAGCGTGATTCTCGGTGGCTTTGGCACGGGATCGGGAACGGCCAGTGCGGCGGGAATTCAAGGAGAAGCGACGGAAATTTCCGTGGAAGACACCGTTGAACTGTTAGAAAATGCCTCCAGCGTCATTATTGTGCCGGGGTACGGCATGGCCGTGGCGCAGGCGCAGCACCCGATCGCTGACCTGACCCGCAGTTTGCGCGATCGAGGGGTCAACGTTCGCTTTGGCATTCACCCCGTGGCGGGACGCTTACCGGGCCATATGAATGTGCTGTTGGCTGAGGCCAATGTGCCCTACGACATTGTGTTGGAGATGGAGGAAATCAACGAAGATTTCCCCGAAACCGATGTGGTGCTTGTCATTGGGGCCAATGATACGGTGAACCCCAGTGCTGAAGAGGATCCCAATAGCCCGATCGCGGGGATGCCTGTTCTGGAAGTCTGGAAGGCCAAAACCGTCGTTGTAATGAAGCGCAGTTTAGCCAGTGGCTACGCAGGCGTGGAAAATCCCTTGTTCTTTAAGGAAAACAGCCGGATGTTGTTTGGGGATGCCCGCAAGGTGGCAGATGCAATTCTGACTCGGATGCGGCAATTGGTCGCTGCGTAACGTTCTACGAGCGTAACGTTCTACGCTTGAGGGGAAATCCCCTAGTTCAGTCTGCTAGTAAACGCTGGGGATGATTTGAAGATTCCCAGCGTTTTGTGTTGAGGGCTTTTGTGTCAAGACGTACAGCCTTAGCGAATCGCCCGATCGCAGCGATAGCCTTGGTAGGGAATGCCGATGCGATCGTAGCGTTGGGGATCCCGTTGGCACGATTGGGGATTGGCTGGGGATCCCAGGGAGAGGGTTTCAGGAAAGTCCGATCGGCGGAGACCGGGGGCAATGATCCACAAAATATCGGCAGTGGGAAGTTGAGTTAGCTTTTTCCACAACTGTGGATAACTTTGGGAACTGTTGAGGAATGCGAATTTTCCAGATAATTGCCTGCCGGATCCTAGGGATCCCCCGTCGCTACCCCGATCGTTCCCATTGATCCGATTTTGTTCCTGTTCCAAAGCCAAGGCAAAGCTTAATCCCAAGGCCATTTCTTGCCAAGTTTGGTAGCCCATAATGACTTGGATCGTGGCTTGGGGGGCCTCGGCTTGCATGATTCTTTGGGCAACGAGATTGGGTTGATAGGGTTTTTGAAAGACGCCATTGAAAACCACACAGAGACTGCTGAGACACCCGACGCAGAGCACGATCGCCGCTGGGGTGGTTAGTTGGCCCATCCATCGAGGTTGCAGCTCAGTTCTAGACCCCCGATCCCGCGATCGCCGAGGCAAGGACTGCATCGCCAGCCCAGCCGCCAGCACTACGCAAATCGCAGGGTAATAGACAAAGTTGTAGCGCGGGACATGGGTCAGGTCTTTTTGTAGCAAAATCGCGATCGCCCAAAATTCCGCAACCACGATCGCAATAAACCCACCCAGAACTAATAAACTGCCCTGTAGCTCAGGAATCTGCCAAATTTTTTGCCAGCCCCGCCACAGTTGCCGAGCCAGCCAAACGCTGAAGGCAATGACCAGCAACACCATGGGAATTTGCCAACTCAGCGGGTTGCCCTCCACCGGCGGCGAAATCACCATCAGCGACCAGCCGATCGGGACGTAATAGAGGGGCACTATCGCGGTTAACAGGGAAGGAATACCATCATTGAGCCAATCGGTTTCCGGGCGGGTCATGTGGCTGATAAAGGTCGGGAGCCAAGGGCCAAGGATGCCCAGCAACCCTAAGGAGGCAATCCAGAGGCCCTGCGGTTGGGTTCTAGTAACGAAAGTGGGCCAGAAGCTTAAGAACTTGTGTTTTTGGAGATGAGTGGCCGATCGCTGTTCTGTTCTAGCGCTGATCCACCGTGCACCCAGAAGGGCAACCCCTTGGGCGATCGTGGCCAGGATGCAGAAATAGTGAATATAAAACCCAACGCCATTCAGCAATACCCAACTGATCCAAGCATTGCGGTTACTGCGGTCCTGTTCAAAATTCTGCTGGATCTGCACTAAAGCCAAGAGTGCCAAGGTAATCACCCCCATCGGCAAGGTGTAGTGGCGCGCTTCCTGGGATAGGTACACCGCAAAGGGAGACACCGCCATACAAGCTGCCGCCATTAACCCCGTCCGTTGGCCAAAGGCTCGGGTTCCTAGGCCATAAACCGCCCCGATCGCCCCAACGCCCAGTAATACGGGAAGCGATCGCAGAATCCAAGCAAGGTTATCCGCCAACGAGGGTAGAACCGTTTGCAGAACCGACTGTTGAGCCCCCAACCAGGAATGCAGCCAGCAAAAAAACAAGGGGGGATGGACGGATTGGGTAGACACGGTGGCCGCGATCGCGCCGCAGGTGGTTTCGGGTCGCAGGGTAAACCATTGAGCAATCTGCGTCAGTCCCAACGCTTGGCCCACCGGCACCTCATCGTAGGTATGACCCAGGCTGAAAATGCCAGTGATCACCTCATCCATCCAGAGGGGTTTGCCGTCCAGATTCAGCAGACGCAGTCCCGCCCCGATCAGCAGCACGATCGCCAGTAACCAAAAGTGAAACCGAGGAAAGCGGGAAACGTTCATTGCTTTAAACTAGCCACCAGACCGAAAGAATCATCCCTCACATTGAACCATTGGGGACGGGTTACTTGTCCGGTTCGACCGCAATTGCCCCCCAGAAGTGTTTTATTCTTCCAGGAATCCCGTGAATTCACGCGCTCAATCGACGGATGCTGTCCCACCCGCGCCCCGCATTATTGGCCTGACGGGGGGCATCGCCATGGGAAAAACCACGGTTTCCAACTATCTTGCCCAGGTGCATCATTTACCTGTGCTGGATGCGGATCTCTATGCCCGAGAAGCAGTTGCACCGGGGAGTCCGATTTTGGCCGCGATCGCCGATCGTTACGGTGCGACGATCCTGAATTCCGATGGCAGTCTCGATCGCAAACAATTGGGCACCCTGATCTTTACGCAACCCCAGGAACGGCAGTGGCTAGAGCAGCAGATCCATCCCTTTGTGCGGCAACGCTTACAGGTCGATCGGGATGCCCATCTACAGGCCGATCCCAAAAGCCCAGTCGTATTGGTTATTCCCCTACTGTTCGAAGCCGCAATGACCGATCTCGTCACCGAAATTTGGGTGATATACTGCCCCCGAGACCGTCAGATTCAGCGACTCATGGAGCGGGAAAACCTATCCTCTGAGCAGGCGATCGATCGTATCCAAAGTCAGATGGATATTCAGGAAAAGTGCAATCGGGCGGATCTTGTGTTAGATAATTCTTTGACCATTGAGGGACTCTTTCAAGCGGTCGATCGGGCAGTACAAGGGATCCCACCCCGGACTCCTTAACCGACTGATCTCGCTCCATTGATTCAATACGCTAGAACTTATGTTTTAGTTGACTTTTGTTTGAGTTGATCTTGCTTAACCCGTCTCATTTAGAGGAATCACCATGGCCGCCACGCTAGAACAGATTGCCGGATATCTAGACGCCAAGGGCTGGAAGTATCGCCTAGAGGCGGACGAGTCCCGCATTATTACTGGCGTCTATGCGGAAAACGTAGAGCAATTTCTGATTGTGATTCAACTGGATGAAGACGGCGAGTTTTTTGAAATCTATGCGCCTCGTGTCTTAACCGGTGTGAAGGACCATCCTCACAAAGATGCCATTCTGCAAACCATGCTGTGCATTTCCTGGGAAACCAAGATGTTGCAGTGGGAGTATGACCCTTCCGATGGGGAAATTCGCGCCATTATTGAGTTTCCGCTGGAAGATGCCGAGCTAACCGAACGACAATTTAATCGTTGCCTCTACAGCCTGGTGCAGTTAGTGGATGAATTGGCGTTGCCCCGTTTGCAATCGGTGATGGAAACAGGGGAAGACCCAGGGGATCTGGAGGAAGGCGAGCGCTTATTGCTGCAACTCCAACAGGAAGCCCCTGGATTATTAACGATGCTGGAAAAGGCAATGGAAGCCCGCAAACGGCGGGGTCGCGTTTCACCGTCAGAGGAACTAGACGATCTCTAATGCTCTCTCCTAATGCTCTGGTCTAGCCTGCGATCGCACGTCTGCAACCCAACTCCTGCGATCGCTACTCTTCCTCCGCTTCCCCACCGACAACCACATCACGGATCCGCAAGCTAGGGCCACCACAGCCAACCGCTAATCCACTTTGACCACCCTTGCCGCAGCCGCCGGACTCATCCCAGTAAAAGTCATCCCCCATGCCTTCAATGTCGGCTAGGGTCTGGAAGGCATTACCGGAGAGGGTTACGTCGCGTACAGGTTCCGCCAGTTCGCCGTTGCGAATCATCCAAGCTTCCCCAGCGGTAAAGGTAAACATTTCACCGTTGGTCATGCCACCAAGCCAGTTGCGGGCATAGACACCTTCTTGGATGCCACTGAACAGGTCTTTGACAGGGGTTTTACCCCGTTCGATCCAGGTATTGGTCATGCGGACGATCGGGGGGTAATGGTAGTTCAAGCAGCGGGCGTTACCTGTGGCCGTTTCGCCTAGCTTCCCAGCGGTTTCGCGGGAATGGAGTCGTCCGACTAACACGCCGTCTTGGATCAGTTGCGTATTGGTTGCGGCAACCCCTTCGTCGTCGTAGAAATAGCTCCCCCGGTGCCCCGCGATCGCCGCTCCATCGAAAATTTGTAAATCTTCCGGGCCAAAGCGACGGCCTAGGCTCATGGTTTCCAGCAAATCGGGATTTTCGTAGGCCATATCCGCTTCTGACAAATGGCCAAAGGCTTCATGGACAAACAGCCCCGTTAAAATCGGATCAATCACAACGGTATAGGTGCCCCCTTTCACGGGCGGCAGGGAAAGCGCTGCAACCGCCCGTTGAGCCGCGCCCAGAACTTGGTCATCTAACTGTGTTAAATCCTCAAAGCGACTACGGGAGCCGACGGTTTCTCGGCCCGTTTGCACCAGTTCTCCCTGCCGCGCTGTGGCCGCAAAGCGCATTTCCATATCGGCCCAGGACTGCTCAATCAAGGTGCCTTCTGACGTGACTAGTAAGGTGCGTTGGGTGATATCGCCGTAGCGTACAGATAGAGTCGCAATCTTGGGATCGGCACTGCGTAAGACATCGCCGTAGTGCTGACACAGAGTTTTTTTCTGAGCAAGGGATATGGCACGGGGATCGCTGCCCGTGAGGGGTAAAGTGCAGACGGTTTGGATGGGATCCACAGGGGCAAGAAGCGTTTCTTCATTCCCCACAAGCTTGGCAGCGGCGATCGCTTCTTCAATGCGCGCTACCAAGGTATCCAGCCGATTAAAACTGGCAAACCCCCAGCCGCCTCGATGGCAAACTCGGACCTGTCCCCCGATCGCCATCCCTTCGCTGAGGGTTTCAATTTTGTCGCCGCGCAATAGGATATCCGAGCCTTCCGAAGACTCTAGCCGGATGGCGAGGTAATCCACTTGGCTACGGTAGCGCTGAATCAGATCGGATAATTGATCCGCTTCATGATGCAAGGTGAAAGTCATAGCGATCGAAGAACAATGGAGACTGCCTTCATTTTGCTATTGATGCTCAGCCTGTGCCAAATATTAATTTTTGCAGTGAGCTAATAAGCCAGCCCATCTAGAGCAAATCTTTGGAATTGCGGAGGCGAATCAATTGGCGACGCATCTTGGGAGAAGCCTGAACTTCTGAGACTTCTTGGGCATTGACTGCGACCTGCAAGGGTTCCAAAAATTCATCACTACCGCAGCTAAAGGCGTCTAGCAGCATTTCCAGCAATTGGTCACGGTTGGATAACACACCGCGTTCTTCAATCAGGCGAAACTTGAGGTGAACTTCGCACTCGTATACGCCAACCTCTGGGATTTCGGATTGGTTATGTTCCAGAGAATCGTACCGCATAAGCCAGTTTGTCCCTATCAGAGATTGGTGTGACTGTTGAACCGCAATGGGGCTGAGCACGGGATAATGCCAGGGGTTTTGCCTACGCTCACAGTAGAGTTGCAGGACTTGAGAATTACAGGGCTTTACTGAACAAGTTGACGCACTTATGATAGGCAGTTGTAACAAGCAGTCGCCCCCATTGGGTACTCGGAAGGCATGCATTTCCATTGGGAACCTAACCACCTTCTGAGGAAGCACAACAGGGTTAAAAATCCCAGCCCTGCTCCAAACCATTTATAGGCGGCAAACCTAGGTTGTTAGTACCGTAATAACACCCATCTTTTTGAGAAATTACAGGATGAACTAATGATGAAGCTGAGATGATTTCAATGACTGAACTTCCCCCTCAGACCCTACCAATACAACCCTTTTTTTCGCTTGACTTGATGTCCCATCAATGAATTTTGTACTAGTCAGAAAACATACCTTACGACACGGGTTTTCAGAAGTTGAATAGGTTGTAAGTCAGCTAGGTTATCGTTTAAACCCTTAACTAACAAGGGATTGGCTCAAGTACGATCGACTTTAATTTCCAGCCTTTTTTCCGCATGCAAGTAACTTTAATTACCTGGAAAGAGGTTGACAAGATGAACTTGCGGAAACGCGATTGGCAAAATTAAAATTTTTGAGCTGAAAAAGACAAAAAATACAGGAGCAAAACCAAGCGGAAAATCGCTTCATTAATGCTTTAAAGATTCTGTATTTGTCGGCAGCCTTATGTGCGATTTATTCAACTCATTTCAGGCAGCCTTGGCCAAAACTGAATTGCACCCGCACGGAAAACACTGGTCTATCAAGGGAAGTGACAAAACGCCTCAAGGCAAGCTGCAAAAGGGAGGAGTCAGCATGTGTGATTTTATACTTACTCGCACCTGGATCAGTGGTTGGAAGACATCACGCCCATTAGTCTCCGTAAATCTACTGAATCAGGGTCAGGCAACTACTGAGCGATCGCCTCTTCTGGGGGCATTTGAACCCGATACACCGGCAAGGTGAAATGGAAGCAACTGCCTTGATTGGGGACAGAATCAACCCAGATTTGGCCGTAATGGGCTCGGACAATCCGTTGACAAAGCGACAATCCGATACCATAGCCTTCCTGCCCTTCATCTCGCTGAAGGCGAAAATGATCCTCAAAGATTTGATTACATTGATCCTCTGGAATCCCAGGGCCATTGTCGCAAATGCTAATTTGCACCTTTTGGGTCGTGCGGTGGAGAACGGACAGGCTAATCGTGCCCTGGACTGGTGTGTATTTGATGGCGTTATCTAAAAGATTGGTGAGAACTTGGTGAATCCGGCTGGCGTCAGCATAGACCGGCGGTAAATCCGAAGGAATATCTAAATCCAGGGTTTGCTGTTTGTGGGCTAACCGATCGTTGAGATCGGCAACAACGTCCTGGCAAAGATTGGCGAGATTGATTTTGACTGGCCAAACATTTAAATCTGCATTGGATCCACGAGCTGCTTGTAGGATATCGGTGATCATGCGATCGATGACGCGAATTTGCGTCCGGGCATGCTTGAGCAACTGATTAACCAGGGCAGGGGTGAGGCGGGAGGGTTGGTTGTCCTTGGGTTGATTCCCCATTTCCAGGGTTTCAATGGCGATCGACGCAGCGGTGAGAGGATTGCGCAGATCGTGGGCCAGCATAGCAATAATTTGGTCTTTAAATTGCAGTTTTGCCCGCAATTCCTCTGCCTCCTGTTTGAGGCGAAAGACATCATCCGATAGCTGAAGCATTTCAGCATATTGGCTAATGGAAGGAATTTCACGATCGAGCACTTGTTCGATCGCGAGGCTTGCGGAAGCTGCACTAGAGTTGCTGTTGCGGCTCTCGGCTAAAAATTCTTCGGTTGAGCGTTGCCAGCGGGGCCACCAGCTTTTGAGTTGGGCAATTAAGTTACTTCCTGCGAGGGTTTGTCGGGGTTCTGGATGCACCTTGACCAAGGCGGGTGTTGCAATGAGGCGAAAATGTTCTGCGAGATAGGGCTGTTTACCGACATCGATCACTTGGAGATCAAAGGGACAGAGGACTTCCAGTTCTTGCAGAAGCGATCGAATCTGCCGAACTTGCTCCTTGGAGGTGGGGCGCTGATCCACAAAAAGCAGCAGCTGAAGTGGAGCACTATTTTGGGTAGAGACATTGGGAGAAGCTGACATTGCGAAATCCTCCCTCATAACATGACAGTCATCAATACATAGCAGTCATCAATTTCCCTACAGCAAAGGTAACGGATTGGGGACTCGTGAGGCAACTTTCGTCCCGATTCTGGGCTGCCCCTCAGGATCCTGGGCCTCCCCTCAGCTTGTCCCCTCACCTTGTAAAGTGGGAATACAGAGTGAGAACACATTCAGCGAGTCAAGATTTACGGCACAAATGAAAATATTGGTGTTGACCTGGGAATTTCCCCCTCGCATTGTAGGTGGTATTGCCCGTCATGTGGCTGAACTTTACCCAGAACTGGTGAAACGAGGGCATGAAATCCATATCGTGACCGTTCAGTTTGGAGAAGCGCCAGCCTATGAAGAGGTCGAAGGGGTTCAGGTTCATCGCGTGATCGTGGGAGAAGGCCATAACTTTTTCCATTGGGTTGGACGGATGAACGAGAGTATGGGGAGTTTTGGGGGGCAGTTGTTGATCCAGAAGCGCCCCTTTGATATCATCCATGCCCATGATTGGCTGGTGGGAGATTCCGCGATCGCGCTCAAACATCATTTCCACATCCCCTTAGTTGCCACGATTCATGCAACCGAGTATGGGCGGAATAATGGCATCCATAACGACGTGCAGCGCCATGTCAGTGAAAAGGAGCGATTTTTGGCCCACGAGGCTTGGCGCATTATTGTTTGCACCCAGTACATGAAACGGGAAGTCACCAAGGTGCTACACATGCCGTCGGACAAAATTGATATTGTTTACAACGGCATTCGGGCAGAGAAAAAGCATCTTGATCCCGATTTTGACGTGCTGTCGTTTCGGCAACGATTCGCCCAAGACGACGAAAAAATTGTTTACTACGTTGGACGAATTACCTACGAAAAAGGCATTGTTCGGCTACTGCAAGCCGCGCCCTTGGTGATTCAAGCATTGGGGGGCCAGGTCAAATTTGTCATTATTGGAACCGGGCAACTGGAGCCGTTACAACGACAGGCGAAGGAACTCGGGATCTGGGATTATTGTTGTTTTACGGGGTTTATGCCCGATGAGGATTTAGATAAATTTCAAACGATCGCAGACTGTGCCGTGTTCCCCAGCTTGTATGAACCCTTTGGCATCGTCGCCTTGGAAAGTTTTGCGGCGCGGGTTCCCGTCGTGGTATCGGATACAGGCGGGTTACCGGAGGTCGTTGACCATGGCCGAACCGGGGTCGTGACGACGACGAATGACGCACTATCCCTGGCTCAGGGAATTTTAGAAATCCTCAAAAATCCAGAGTTAGCCCATCAATTGGTGGAAAATGCCTATCAAGAATTGGAGCATCGCTTCCGGTGGTCCCTGTTAGCGGAACAAACGGAAAAAATTTATCAACGAGTTGTACAGGAGCGATCGCAGGTGAATTGGTAAGGCCACGATCGGGAGGGGAAGGATGGATCTGACAGCACGCATTGACTGGTTACGGCAATTCACCGTTTTGGGCAGTTTGTCCGACGCTGCGCTGGCCGCGATGGGGGCAGCGATCGCGGAACTTCCTTTCCAAGCCAATCGCCGACTTGTGTTGGAAGACACGGCACCAGCAGCACTGTATATCCTGTACCAAGGACATCTGGAAAGCTATCGCACCAGTCCCAATACGATCGCAAAGGTGGTGGGGATCTTGCCCGGTGCGGTGTTGTATCTCAAGGAACTGCTGCTGGATCAACCCGCCGAGCAAACGACGATCACGTTAGATGCTGGTGTAGTGTGGCAAGTTCCTCGGGATCGCTTGCGATCGATCGTTCAGCAGTATCCGGAAGTTGGTCAGTTAGTGTCCCAACAATTGGCGGAAGCTTTGCAGGAAGTGGAAGCCACGTTGAATTTTGAGCGGGAACGAGAACGGGCATTACGGCCCTATTTGGTGCCCAAAGTGCGGCGGGGCATTGTGGGCGCGAGTCGCTATGCGGTGCGCTTGCGGCAGGACATTCGGAAAGCGACGGGGGATCGTCAACCCGTGTTGATCTTTGGGGAGCCGGGTCTCAATAAGGACAACATTGCAGCATTGATTCACTTTGGGTCTGCCGATCGCCATGAACCATTGGTGAAGCTGAATTGCAATACCTTACAAGCCAATGGTGCAGACTTATTTGGCCGGGGTAATCGATCGGGGATCCTGGATTGGATGGGCCGGGGCACACTGATGTTGAATAATCTGGAGGATTTGCCCCCCCATCTGGAAGATTCGCTAATTCAGCTATTGGAAACCGGGCAGTATGCACCCGTGCCCAGCAATAGTGACTCTAGGCAAAATGCAGCATTGCCGAGTTCCGATGGAGATGAACCGACTGGGGATGAACCCACGACCAACCTAAAGGTTTCGGAAGCTCGCATCATCATGACTTCCGAGAAAATTGTGCCCCAAGTGGAAAAATGTCAGCAGGCTCGACATTCCATTAAGGTACCACCGCTGCGGGTGCGGAAGTCGGATATTGCAGCGCAGGTGGAATATTACCTCAGCTTGACCTGTCGATCGCGCGGGATAGCGAAGCCCAAAGTTACACCGGAGGCACTGCGGCGATTACAAAGCTACGACTTTCCGGGGAATCTCACGGAATTGGAAAACCTGGTCAATCGGGCTTTGTTGCAAGCGGATAGAGCGGTGGAATTAACCGAAGAAGTGTTTTGGCCAGCCAGTATTAAAGCCAATCGATTTCGGGTGAATTTACTCAATACCTATCCTCAGTTGCGACAATTTTTACGCAGTGATTGGTATCCCGATCGGATTAATTATGGATTGACCTTAACAGCATTTGCCTTGATTCTAGGGGTGTTATTTCTAGGCCCCCAAAGTCGCGATCGGAATTTTGCACTCAATATATTTTGGGACTGGTGGTGGCTGGGCAGTTGCTTAATTTTTCCATTTTTGGGACGGATTTGGTGCTCGTTTTGTCCCTTTATGATCTATGGCGAATTGGTACAAAAACTGTCGTTACAGTGGTGGCCACGATCGCTAAAACCTTGGCCCAGGCAAGAGGCAGAAACCGTGGGTGGCTGGTTTTTGTTTGGCCTGTTCACGCTGATTCTCCTGTGGGAAGAGTTGTGGAATTTGGAAAACACGGCCTATTTATCGGCTTGTCTGCTGTTGTTGATTACGGCAGGTGCAGTGATTTTTTCACTGTTGTTTGAGCGGCGATTTTGGTGCCGCTATTTATGTCCGATCGGGGGCATGAACGGGTTGTTTGCGAAGCTATCGATGGTAGAACTACGGGCCAAACAGGGAATTTGCTCTGCTGCTTGCACAACCTATCAATGCTACAAAGGGGGGCCACAAAAGGGCGAAGGACAGGAAACCGGCGGTTGTCCCATTTATTCCCATCCAGCGCAATTGCAAGATAACAAAGATTGCGTACTCTGCATGACTTGCTTAAAAGCCTGCCCCCATCGATCGGTGGAACTCAATCTGCGGCCCCCCGGGATTGAACTGTGGACCACCCATCAACCCAGTTATGCCGAGGTTTCCCTATTGTTTTTACTGTTCGGAGCTGTGTTTTTACATCGATTACCCGAATTACAGCAACGCTTACAGTTAGATTTCCATTTAGACCAGTTTGGGTTTCACCTCTGGGCTTCCGTCCTAGCATTGAGTTTACCCATTGCGATCGCGTTTACCTTTCATACCTTGCAAAAGTGGCTGAATCTCGTGGGTAAAACGCGGCGGTTCTTGTACGTGGCCTATGGCTATCTGCCCTTGGTCTTAGGAGGAACCACGGCCCATTACCTCAAGTTAGGGCTGGCGGAAGCAGGGCAAATTTTGCCGGTGGCTTTTTCCACCTTTGGCTTAGCCACTGTTGGCGTACCTGGGTTTTCAGCCGATCCAGCGGTAATTGAATTTTTGCAAGGCTCCGTCTTGGTCGTGGGTTGGCTCTGTAGTGTGATTTTGACCCAGAAAATTGCGAAGCAGCCCATCCTTAAACTGTGGCCTCAGCATGCAGCCACGATCGGATTAATGGCTTTGCTGTGGAGTGTGATTGTAGGTTGGTAGCCGCTTGGGATCGTTGGGGGGAAGAGAATTCAGATGGGATTGCTATCCATGAGATCGCGATCGAACCAAGCAATTGAAATTGAGCAAAGCCATGGGTCAGGATATTTTTAACTTAAGAATATTTTTAACTTAAGAATTGCGGATTGGCGGTATCCTATTATGTCCTATCCGCTAGTTCTGATATGGATCATGAAGCCCAAACCGATTCCCGATCGTCCTTCCGTCCATGTATTTCTGGATGTAGAAAATATTCCACCCCAGCAGTATGCCTATTGGATTCGACTGCTCGCGAAGCAGTATGGGCAAATCAATCCCACGCGTCTTAGGGCCTATGCGGTCGATTGGCGGATTCGTAAAAAGTCCAAAGTGATGCTGGAAGAAACCGGATTTTCGACGGTTCGCGTGTCACCCGGTCACAATGCGGTGGACAATAAGATTTTCCGGGATTGTTTAATTCTGTCGAAAATTCGACAAACGCTGCTGCCTGAGGTCTACATTTTATCGACGGGGGATAGTGATTTTGTTCCGGTGGTCGATGTGTTACACGAACGCAATCACTATGTGGTTTGCTTAACCAGTAAACACCGTCAGGCCAGCCAGGAATTAATTCAGATCGTGGATGAACACTATTGCTTAGAAGATCTACCCCACTTGTTAGCCGAAGTTCATCAAAATCACAAGGTCATCACGGTTTCAACGCCCCAATCCATTGTGGAAAAGGATGATCCGTCTATGGAATCCCTCTGTGGGAAATAATGTCCCATTGCTCTTGGATCAAATGACATCTGCATCAATCAAGCTTAATCAAGCAGTATGAATTCAAGTAGTGTCAATCCAGCAGCATGAGGCCAGCAGCGTTTCCTAGACCTCTACCTGGGAGGAAACTTCTGGGGAGTCATGGACAGGGGAGCCTTGGACGATCTCCAAGGGTGGCTGATAGGCCGTTGATGTGTCCACTGGACGCGGTACATCTACCTCCACACCATTCACCACGGCTCCCAATAAATTGAAATCTTCGGATTCATTCAACTGCTCGATCGTCTCGGTCAACAGGCTTTTCTGGCTCATTCCTGGCCGAGTTACTAAAATCAGTCCATCGGTGTAAGGTTCCAGCAACAATGCATCGTTGCACTGCCCCAGGGAGGGCGTGTCTACGACCACAAAATCGAATCGGCCTTGGGCTTCTTCCAGCAATCGTTGCATTTCGTTGGATTCCAAAATGGAAGCCGCCTGGGCCTGGACACCCACGCTGGGAATGATATAGAGGTTTTCCACATCTGGGACCAGTTGGATGCAATCACTAATTTGGCTGTAATAGCGCAGGGGTTCCCGCGATCGTTCCGCTGGTACCATCACCCCCAAGTCCTGACTGCGGGACGGCGATCGCAAATCGGCTTCAATCAGCAACGTCCGTTTACCCGATCGGGCGGCAGCGATCGCCAGGTTATAGGCAACCGTAGTTTTGCCTTCCTGGACCATGGGACTACTGACTAGGAGGATCTTGGGTAATTTTCCTTCGGTCAGTCGCAGGGTACTGCGGAACTGTTCGTAGGCATCACCATAGGGGGAATGGGCTTTGAGAAGGAGGGGAGAACGATTGCTATTTTCCCAACTGGGAATCCAAGGCAACATTCCCAGCAATGGCACATCCTGTTGCCGCAGAGTATCCCGCAAATCTTCCGGGGTATAGACCGTGCCCTCGAGCATATCCAGCAGGAAAATCACCCCTGCCCCCAAAATTAAGCCCACCACACCACCCACCAGAATCATCAACGGTGCATTTTTAGGCGGCTTCGGCTCGATCGGTAAAGCAGCCAGTTGGGCAATACTCAAGCTACTGACGGTTTCCGCTTCAGCGGTTTTGGCGTCAATTAGTTTGGCCTGCATTTGATCATGCAGCGCTTTTTTGAGCTTGAACTGATCTTCCAAACGAGTTCTCGCAAGTTGTTTGTTCGGCAAATTTTGGAGCTGGAGGCGCAGATCTTGACTCGATCGATTCAGCAGTTGTAGCTGGCGGACAATGCCTTCCCGTTGCGTCGTCAATGCCACTAGTTGATTCGCCATTTCCTGACGCTTGGGATCGAGGCTGCTATCTTGGCGAACATTGGCCTGGAACGGAGCGGCCACCCCATTGCCTCCCATGACTTCGCGGGCACGCTGCTGGAGTTGTTCATCTAGGGCCGCCTTTTGCTGGGTCAGTTCCACCATGCGGGGATGGGATGGGGTCAAGTCTTTCCCCGCGATCGCCAATTGCGACTCAATTTGATAAATTTGGGCCCGCAGATTGGCAATGATGGGATCGGCACTGAGGGCAGAAGAGACATAGGCTTGGTTGGGATCGAGCCCTAACTTACTCTGCAAACTAGCCACTTCAGCATTGATGCGTTCGAGTTCCAAGCCCAACATGCGCTGCTGGGTTTCACTCTGGGAAATGGCTCCGCTCAAGCTACCATTCTGTGCGGCCACAAGGGCAGGGCCTTCCGTGCGATCGTACAGTTCCAACTGTTGCTCTGCCGCTCTCAGTTCTGCCTTGGCTTTGGGAATCCGTTGATCTAAAGACCCGACAACCGCCTTCAACCGGGCGGAGTTGTTCGCCTGACTTTGCTGGACAATTAGTTCCGCCAAGCTCTGCATGACTTGCTTAGCACGATTTTCCTCCGTATCTCGATAGGTGAGCTGAACTTGGTTATTGCCGCCGGAAGCAGGGGCTTTTTTGTCCTTGGCGGATTCGCTGCTGGGTAATGTGACTTTTAGACTCTTGAGAATTCTCCTGGCATCCAAGCCGACTTTTTGGGCCACGGTGTTTAACATCGATTCCGTCACCAGGGAATCCGCCGTAAAGGTTTCGATCGGTTGGCGGATCTCGGTGCCCGTGGTGGAAAAAACCGTGGCGGGCTGATTGGCAACCAGAATGGCCTCTACGGTGTATAGCGGTGGTGGATCGGGCTGGGACACCGCAAGACTAGACCCCGTGACGCCAAGGGCCAAACCCACAGGTAACAACCATTTGTAGCGATTAACAGCCAGGAAATAGCGTTTAACGATCGGAGAAGCCATGGGGGAATGGGGGAATCGAGTTTACACAAGCAAGTTTCTAGGCCAGCATTACTCCTGACCAGAGGGTCGAAACAGATTGGTTGCACTATTGCCCAACTCGCGGAAAAACAAAAGGAACCCTAAGACATCGCGAAAGGGCTGGGTAAAGACATTCAACGCATAGGTAATTCTGCCAACCAAGTTGCGGCCAATCACAATCACATCATTATCCTGCAGGGCAATATTTTGGGTCATGTCGCCCATGATGGCTTTTTTGCCATCCAGTTGAAAGGTAACGGCTTTCTGTTGCACGTTATCAAACCGTACAACGGCAATCTTGCGCAGATTGGCCGCATCGGGATTGAGGCCCACCTTGGCCAAGGCATCGACAAACTTACTTCCGTTGGGCACAATCACCTCTCCCAATCCCCCCCGCGCATAGCTGAGCACGCGAATCGTTAGTTGGGGTTTGACCAAGGTCGATCGGGCCACAATACTGCGATCGTAATCCTGCAACTTATCCGGCTGCAACTTGGTAACTAGGATGACATCACCATCCTGCAAGCGGGCATCGGGCAGAGATGTTCCTGTCTTTAACGGCGTAAATAAATCCAAGGATTCTTCGATCGTGGTGCCATTGGGCATCGCTCGCCGCACCTTCACTTCCCGCAGATCCGCTTGATCGGTCGTGCCCCCCGCCGCTAGCAGCACAGAGGAAACGCGCTGGGGTTGATTGCCCAGGGGATATAACCCTGGTCGCACCACTTCCCCCGTAACAGTTACCTGAACAGCCCGCTGATTGGCCAGGGAGAGCAGGACGATCGGATTGATAATATATCGGCTCACGGCTTGCTGTACCCGGGTCTGGGCTTCATCGATCGTCAGTCCTTGCAGTTCAATTTTGCCCAGCACGGGGTGGGTGATTTTGCCTTCTGGGTCGATCGCCGCTTGGAAGCTGAAATCCTGAAACCGTTGGACAAAGACGGATACCACATCCCCCGATCCCAGCCGATATTGGCCAAAAGTCGGAATGGCTGTAGAGTCTGCGGCAGGGGAACTCCCGGTTCCAGTCACGCTTTGGGGCAGGCTAGGAGCATCCGCCGGGGGCAATTCACCCCGATCGCGCAATCGTTGTCGCGCTTGTTCAACCAAATCCAGGGCAGTGGGTCGGCGATCGGGTTCTAGGGTAGGGGGTGGCGGCGTCTGGGCTAAACTGGGGCGCATCCAGGTACTCCCGGCCAGCACCCCTAGGGAAATTTGCAAAGTAGTGTGGAGACTCGCGATCGAGAGCGCAGTCCACCGAACGGAATGCCGAATTGGAGAAGGGGGCACAGCCATGGGGTTCAAGGACAAAGGTTCAACAGCGCTGGCAGGGTGAAATAGGGAACTCAGGGCAACGGGAACTCAGGCAAGGGAACTCAGGGCAATCTCAAGCAAAGCGGGACACCATTTGGCCGGACGGCTGAGCCGCGAGGTACAGCCCTACGAACAGCAGGGATCATCAAGGATCCTGAGGTGACTTATAGCACAGGAGTCGGGAGAAATGGCACAGGAAATCATTTCCAGGAAGCTTTTCTCGCGTCAGCTTTTCTAGCGTCACAGGAAGCCTGCCATCATCCATTAGGCTGCCCTCCGGGACTCCAGGGGTAACTTCGATGATCCACTGCTTAACCAATCCACTGCTTAACCAATCCACCACTCAAACTAATACAGCCTCAACTAATACAGCAGCAGCCTAATCAGCGGCAGTAAACACGGTGTCCAGCAGCGTGCTCTGTATAGTCTTCCCGAGGGTTTCAATGCGATCGCGGTATTTACTCAAGTCATCCAAGGGTTCCATTTCCAGCAGGGCAGACACTGCCACCCAGGGCTGACGCTGACGATGCAATTGCGCCCAGCGATCGGCCATAAACCAACGGCTGGGGGTGGGATCTCCCCCCGTCGGCCAAGCATACCACTGCAATACCGCATAGGTTTGCTGCGGGTTCCAAGCGCGAAACAACTGGGCAGTGATCGGGATGGTTTGGGAAGGCGAGGTCGATCGGGAATCTGCCCCTGCAGGCACGGCAAACGAAAGGGATTGTTGGGAGTCGGTTTCCCATTGTTGCAGCCCATTCAGATCAGTCCATTCCACCTGCGGTTGATCCTTGGGGCCGTTTTGGGTAAACAGGAACAAAATTGCCGTATTCTTCTGAGCATCCTGGCTTTCCTGCACAGACCAGATGTGATCTCCCAGGGACAAGGTGCGCTGTTTCGTCATCTGCCAACCGGGTAGAGCTAATCCCTGTTGTCGCAGGGTTTTGAGTTGTTGCAACACAGTGATCGGTGGCGGAGATTGCCAAAACCAACTGCCTTTGAGATAGCCCGGCAGGGCTCCTACGATCAGGAGAACGAGCAACAGCGCTAATAGACCCAAGCGAAAGACCGAGAGTGACGATCTCCACTGGGTGGAAAGGGGAAGCGACATTTTCATCTGCTAAGACAACCCACAAATCTAGAACACAGTCTAGCCCCTAGACTGCCCAAAATAGTTCTGTAAACTGCGTTTGTGCCGCTTATTTGTAACGCTTATTTGTGCCGCTTAGTATTTTTCAAGATTCGTTCGCGGGTATTGATGCACCGGAATTTCAATCATAAATTTGGTGCCTCTACCGGGGGTAGAGCTACACCAGAGCTGCCCCTGATGTTTTTCGGTAATGATTTGATAGCTGATTGAGAGTCCCAAACCCGTGCCTTTACCCACAGGTTTGGTGGTAAAAAAGGGGTCAAAAATGCGGGATTTGACATCTTCTGGAATGCCCACTCCATTATCTACAATTTCCACTTGAATGCGATCGTTAGCGATGGCTCGCGTGGCAATCCAAATCCGTCGTAAGTGAGGTTTTTCATGGTCGTTAGCGGACTGGGCAATGGGTTCTTCCAAGGCATCGATCGCGTTGACCAATAGATTCATAAAAACTTGATTAATTTGGCTGGGATAGCATTCTACTAACGGCAAATCACCGTAATGCTTGACAATCTCAATATCTGGACGATTGTGCTTACCAATGAAGCGGTGCTGTAGGATGAGAAGAGTATTCTCCAGCCCTTCATGGAGATTAACCGCTTTAAAGTCTGCTTCATCCAAGCGAGAAAAGTTGCGCAGGGATAGGATAATCTGCCGAATCCGATCGGTTCCGACATTCATTGATTGGAGGAGTTTGATCAAATCGGCTTGGAGAAAGGTGAAATGCACTTCATCCAGCAGAATTTGTAGCGTTTGGGGAGGTTGTGGGTAATGGAGTTGATAGGCTTCAATGACTTGGAGTAAGTCTTTAACATAGCGCTCAATATAGGTCAGATTGCCATGAATAAAATTGACAGGGTTATTAATTTCATGGGCAATCCCAGCCACCATTTGTCCCAAGGCGGACATTTTTTCACTTTGCAGCATTTGCAATTGGGTTTGTTGCAACTTAGTCAGGGTTTGTTGCAACGTTTCATTCTTGAGATAGAGTTCCTCAGTCCGCTCTTGGACACGAATTTCTAAGGTTTCATTGGTTTCAGCCAGTTGATCAAAGGCAACTCGCAACTTGGCTTCTGCTCGGGCCCGTTCCGCGATCGTGGCCGTCAGCACCAAAATGGTCAGGGTAATGACGCCAATGAAAGCTTGCAATTGCATTAAAGAGTAATTCAAATCGGCCCGGACAAATCCACCCTTACCATTGACGGTTGCAATCACTGCGATCGCGGTCACTACCCCCGTGAACAACGTCGCGCCCGGTTGCCCCAGACGAAATGCCGCCCAAATCAACAGGGGAATCAGCATAAATTCGAAGTGGTAGCCTCGGTCAAAGGCGACTCCACCAATCCCAGCAATTAAACCGAGTAAAACCGCTGGCTCCATGGTTCTCCAGAAGCTCAGCCAACGGAGCTTGGCAAAGAAAGCCTGGGGAGGGAGGGAGGATTGCGATGGATCTGAATTCAGTGGTGGAAACAGCCATTGACGAAGTTGCTGAAGAGGATGCTGAAAAGGAGATTGACTGTTCTGTAATAAATTCTTCCAGGAAAGTAGAATGGGTGTCACAATCCAAATGCCGGACACATTAGAAATCCACCAGATTAACCACACGGTGCCATAGGCAGGCCAGGGAACTTTACCACTCAGCATTAGGCAGGTCACCCCAACGGTGGCATTCACCGATGGGCCTGCCATACCGGTCAAGAACAAAAAGCGAAAGACATCAGTCACCCGCTCCAAGGGATAGCGGCCCTTCGTGGCTTTCCGGAGTAACCAGCTCCCCAGTAGGGTTCCTAGAGTAGTCCCGATCGCGATGCCAATCACAGGCAGGGTGGACATCAATAGTGCAGCGAGACTGGTCGTATCCCGAAAGGCCCAGAAATTGGCGAGGAATGACCCCAAACCCACTCCATAGGCTAGCCAATTGCCAAATACCAGGACGGCTGCCACGGCAAGGCCATCGGGGGGCCACACAGGCGTGACATCCTGGGGCGTAGAGGCCAAATAGCGAGACAGCTCTGCGGTGGCATAGTAGGCGATCGCTAGGGCAACAATGGAGCCGAGTTTAATCAGAACACGGGAAAGTCCAGGGAATTTCAGTTGGCGCATTACTGGAGCAAAGGAGGGAGCAGCAGGGGACATTCACACATACCAGTTCACCCATTAGAATGCCCCGTTGGGCATCAGAGTACAATACTTAGGCCCAGAACTCGATTTTGATGAGTAATTAGACTTATATCCCCCAATATCCCCCAATCAGCCCGATCGACCTGAAATTCCCCGGCAATCCCCTTACCAGCATCCTCCAGAACCGCTAGAGGCTTCGATCAAGACCAATCAAGACCAATCGAGACTAAATTGAGACCATCTCTCAGGCCATTCGATCGAACTACAACGCCTCAGGCTGCAATTGTCACACGAACTGTCACACTCAACGAATTGGCACACCCAACTGTCACAATCCCAGGGACTTCCCAAAAATCAGAGGGGCCGATCTCTATTGTTTCATCGGCATCCCAGACTTTCAGGACAAAATGAGCCTGAGCCACCTGACAAACTGACCCAGGTTGGGGGGAATCCGCCCACTCCCGTCCGAAGGTACAGGTGTGCGCTACCGAGAGAAACATCCTATGAACACCCAATTTGCTTCTGCTGCTGAACAACCATCAGGGCTCGCTGTCAACAGCACCTCCTCCAACCCCTCACCCACCACCTCCCAACGCAATGCTCAACTCGATGACCTGAACCAAAGCGATATCCAAAAGCTGGCTCAAATCCTAGTCTCCGAACTGACAACGGAACTGAACCTGAAAGCAACCGACGCGGTTCAAGCGATCGCCCAACGGATCGCCATTGAAGTCGAACGGATTTGTAGCAAGAGCGATCGCATCCAAACCTCTGGCCAAGTCGGATCTTGGCGGTTAACCCTAGCGCGCTATCGCTTACAAAAATGCATTCACTTTTATCAACTGGGTTCTCGGCGCGGGCGGATTGATCTGCACAGCACCCTCAGCACCATGGTCTATCGCCCCATTTCCCCTGCCCATCTACAACTCAGCTTCCAAGCTCGCTACAACCTGATCGAGGACTTCCTGCAAGGGTTCTACACCGAATCGCTACGGGCCTTCCGTCGGGAAAATGCCTTGGAGGAAACCTACCAACCTAAAACGAAGCTGCAACTGGCGGAATACATGGCATTTACGGAACAGTATGCCAAGCGTCGCATCACATTACCGGGATGCCAAAGCCAACAGTTAGTGATTCTGCGGGCCCAACGGTTTGCCACTCGCCAACCCCAGGAAATTGCGGTGGATATTGAAACGGCAATGGAATCAGCAAAAGATTCGGAATCGGATGCCTACGGACGGTCTCCGGTATTGCAAATGATTCGGGAACAAATGGTTTCGGAAAAACAGGACAATGGGGAAGATTCCCTGCGCGATCGGGTCGTAACGGAATTGATCCAGTATTTAGAATCCCAAGATCAACAGGATTGCATCAACTATCTCACGCTGAAGTTACAGGATTTATCCGTACCGGAAATCGATGAAATTTTGGGCCTGACCGCACGGCAGCGGGATTACCTGCAACAGCGCTTTAAGTACCATGTGGAAAAGTTTGCCATTTCCCACAATTGGCAGTTGGTGCATGAGTGGCTGGGGGCCGATCTCGATCGTAACCTGGGTCTTTCACCCCAGCTTTGGCAGCAATTCCGTGCCAACCTCACCCCGGATCAACAACAACTCTTAGACTTCAAACAAACTGGCACTGAGGATAAGGTGATTGCGAAGTCGCTAAAATGCACGGAAAAACAGGTGCAGAAGCGCTGGGCAAAACTGCTGGAAGCAGCCTGGGAAACTCGGAATCAACACACGAAATAGATTTCTGTTCCCGGTTACATCATCTCTGTTTCTTGTTCTCTGTTTCATTCTATCGGTAGCACTAGGGCGGATCTCCGGATCTGCCTTTTTTATTGCGTAAAGTATGGCGTCAAGCATGGCGTCAAGCATGGCATCAAGTCGGGTGACCTGAAAGCAGATTGAGCCACCTTCATCACAAACCCTCGTGCATACCAGCCGTCTTCCCACCCATCGTTGCTGTTTCTTCTCATCAGTAGTTTAAGTTAAAGTGGTCTTAGCATCATCGAGACATCATGACTCCCAATTCCTGGCACCAACTTCTCACCCAAAATCGCGCGATCGCAGTGATTCGAACGGCCCATTACGATCGCGGGTGGGGCATGGCCAATGCCGTTGCCCTGGGAGGAATGCGCTTAATCGAAGTCACCTGGGATAGCGATCGTGCACCTGAGTTGATTATGCGATTACGCGAGGCTCACCCCGATTGCGTCATTGGCACGGGAACGGTACTGACCGTAGAGGCGTTGGATAAAGCTGTAGCCGCCGGGGCAGAATTTGCCTTCTCGCCCTTCGCTGACCCCGAGATGATTGCTTTTGCCAATTCCAACGACATTCCCCTCGTACCTGGAGCTTTAACGCCGACGGAAATTCTACAGGCATGGCAGGCCGGGGCAAAAACGATTAAGGTCTTTCCTGTCAGTGCCCTCGGTGGGGCAAATTACATCCAAAGCTTGCAAGATCCCCTCAAAGGCATTCCCTTAATTCCCACAGGGGGCGTCACAATGAATAATGCCAAATCGATGCTGAAAGCTGGGGCGATCGCAGTGGGGCTAGCGGGGAGTTTGTTCCCGAAAAAGGCGATCGAAACAGGAGATTGGGAGATTGTGCAGATGGTAGCTCGCCGTTTGGTGAAATTGCTGACTTAGCTTGTTCAACTGCAATGATTTTCAACCGCAATGATTTTCAACCGCAATGATTTAACTGCACTGATTCAATTAACGACTGATTCAAGTGACGATCGTGGCAGTAATTCATCGAGTGACCAATTCGTGATCACAATAATAATCGCGGTGGCGTTAACCAAAAGATTGTACCTTTGCCAACCAAAGCACCCGTTGTCGGTAATTCCAGCCCGATCGCGCCTGCTTTTTTAAGCACTAGTCGGTTGATGACTGACCCAAACACCAACCGTTCGGCAGCTTGGCTGAGATCCGGTTCATGCCCCACGATCGCGATCGGTTTGGCAACGGATTGCCACGCCTGTAGGACTTCTAACCAGTGGGTAAAATTCCCTTCTGGAGCCAAACAGTCCAGCAATTCCACATCAGTACTCATCCCCTCTTCCTGCAAAATTTCTGCCGTTTGTTTGGCTCGTAGGTAGGGACTGGTGAGGAGGCGATCGACCCGAACGTCCACCTCGTGCAGCCGACGGGCAATCTTCCGGGTCTTTTGAACCCCTTCTGGGGTCAGCGGACGGGCTGCATCATCCGCATAATCCCCAAACTGACCCGCTAACCCGTGACGAATCAAATACAGCGAAAACGTAGACATCGATCAATGCCCTGATTACAAAAACTGCAAACTTATACCAAATTGATTTATCAATGCTACAGATCCGATCCCCCCTAGCCCCCCTTAAAAAGGGGGGAATTTAGTCAAATTCTTTCAAAGTCCC